>JANOZA010000230.1:0-4256 GCA_031429155.1 Verrucomicrobiota bacterium
CTCAAAGAGGAGCTTTACTACGCGATAGATGAGAAGTCCCACGAGTCGGACCTCATGGAGATGGGGCGGAAGTTTCTTAGCCCGAGTGATCCGGATGCTTTTGTGCTGCCCGATCTCGCAACGGAATTCGCGGACATCGAACAGAACAAGTCGTTCACACCCGAGCAGCGCCTGGCCGCGAAGGAGGCGATCCAGCAGAAGATGGATGTCCAGGCCGGACGGATGCACAACATCTCCCAGCTCCTGCGCGCCTACTGTCTCTACGAGCGGGACGTAAATTACATGGTGGGCAGCATCCAGAAAGAAGGCGAGCCGGCTGGTGAGTCGAAGGTCATCATCCTCGATGAACACACTGGTCGTCCGATGCCGGGCCGCCGCTGGAGCGATGGTTTGCACCAGGCCGTCGAGGCGAAAGAGGGCGTGCGCATTGACAAGGAAACGCAGACCCTGGCGACGATCACCATTCAAAACTACTTCCGCCTCTACAAGAAGCTCGGCGGCATGACCGGCACGGCGGAGACCGAGGCCAGCGAGTTCCACGACATCTACAAACTGGATCTCCTCATCGTGCCGACGAACCGTCCGATCGTGAGGAAGGACAACAACGACAAAATCTACAAGACGCGCCGCGAGAAGTACAACGCCGTCATCGAACTAATCAAAGAGCGCCACAAAACCGGCCAGCCGATGCTCATCGGCACCGCCAGCGTGGACGCGTCCGAGACGGTGTCCCGCATGATGAAGGGTCAGAAGATCCCCCATCAGGTGCTCAACGCCAAGAACCACCGCGCGGAAGCCGGAATCGTGGCTCAGGCTGGACAGAAGGGCTCGATCACCGTTTCCACCAACATGGCGGGTCGCGGCACGGACATCAAGCTAGGGCCTGGCGTGGCGGAACTTGGCGGACTGCTCGTCATTGCCACGGAGCGTCATGAAGCGCGCCGCATTGACCGTCAGCTCCGCGGACGTTGTGCGCGTCAGGGCGATCCGGGCGAAAGCATTTTTTATATCAGCTTCGAAGACCAGCTCATGATGAACTTCGGCGCCGCCGGTCGCATGACGGGCCTCATGGAGAAGATGGGCCTCGAAGACGGCCAGGAGCTGGAGCACCCGTGGCTCAATCGCAGCGTGGAGAGCGCGCAGAAGCGCGTGGAGCAGCGCAACTATGTCTATCGCAAGCGGACGCTGGAATTTGACGACGTGCTCAACAAACAGCGCACGGTCATCTACGAATTTCGCAACGACGCTCTCACTGTCGAAGATCCGCACGCGATGGTGGTCGAAGTCATTGATGAAGCCGTTCCCGCCAAGGTGAAGGGATTCATCGAAGTCGAGGACGGCCGCCCCGACCACGACGGACTGCTCCAGTGGATCAACATGACCTTCCCGCTCCGCCTCACCCGTGAGCAGGCCGCCCTTGAAACACGCGATGCTGCCGCCAACGCCGAGTGGGTCACTTCAAAAGTGAAGGAAGCCTACGAACTGAAGACCGGCACGGAATTCCCCGAGGCGCTTAAAGGGCTGGAGCGTTACGTCCTGCTCAACGCCATTGACCGGCTCTGGCAGGAGCATCTCTACAATATGGACAGCCTGCGCGACGGTGTGCATCTGCGCTCGTTCGCGCAGAAAGATCCGCTTCAGGAATACAAGGCCGAGGCCTATGACCTGTTTGAGGCGCTCATGGGGAATATCAAAAACGAAGTGCTAAACAATCTCTTCCGCAGCACCACTAACCTGCGCGCATTCGAGGAAATGCTCGCCGGCCTGCCACGCAAACTCAGCGGCGGCACGGAAGCCGACATGCAGGAGCAGCCAAAGGGACCGCCTCAGCAGCGCCCGCCGTCCCTTCAAATGGGTGGCGGCGGCACTATCACTCTGAGCGGCGGCATGATTCCAAAGAAGAAGCCGCAACAGCAGCAGGGCGGTGGCCAGGCGCGTATCGGCGGCTGATCCGGCCGCTGCTTACCCGCGTTCAATTGCATCCGCCGTTCGCGCTGTGGCATCGCGGTGGCGATCCAGCGCCTCGCGCCCGCGTGCAGCGGCGGCGCAGGCGGCATCGTGGCCTGCGAGAACCTTACGCAGGGCAGGGGGCAGCGCCTCCAGCGAATCCACTTGAGTGATGCCGCCCGCCTGCAGAAGAAGTTCCATGAGTGGCGTGAAGTTTTCCATGTGTGGGCCAGTGATAACCGGCACGCCGGCAGCGATGGCCTCAGCGGGATTCTGTCCGCCTTCGGCGAGAAAACTTTTACCGATCACGACTACGCTGGCGAGCGCCTGCCAGTCACGAAGTTCACCGGTGGAGTCAATGATGAGTGCGTCCGGTTGTGGCGGCGAATCGGGCAGAGCCGAGCGGAGTGCCACGCGCAGGCCGCAGCTTTTGAGATCGGCAGTGACTTCCGCGCGCCGTTCAAAATGCCGTGGTGCCACGAGGAGGACGAGCGCCGGATACTCGTGTCGCAATTCCATAAACACTTTCGCCAGGGCCTGTTCTTCACCGGGATGCGTGCTCGCGGCGAGGAGCAGCGGCGGCAGAGGATCGCCCCACAGGCCACGGAGCAACGTGCGGAATTCCTCTTCGCGCCCGGCTTTGGTGCCGCCGGCGAGGTCATACTTGATGCTGCCAGTGACGCGGATGCGCTCCGGCGGCACACCAATGCCGGACCATCGGGCGACATCGCTTTCCTCCTGCACGAGCACGAGATCCAGCATGGAAAACAGCGGCCCGGCCAGCACCCGGAAGCGGCGGAAGCGCCGTTCGCTGCGCGGGGACAGGCGGGCGTTGGCCAGCGTTACCGGGATGCCGCGTTTCTGCGCCCGGCGTACGAGATTCGGCCACAACTCGGCTTCCATGAGAATGTATTTTGCCGGCCGAATTCGGCTAAGCACGGCGCGCACGATCCATCCCAGATCGAGCGGACTGTAGATCACAGTTAGGTTTTCGGGCGCATCCTTCAAAGCGACGGCGTGGCCCGTGGGGGTGGTGACGGAGAGCACGAGCGGGCGGTCGGGATTTCGGCGGCGGATTTCGGCGATCAGTTTTTGCGCCACCCCCACTTCGCCGACACTCACGGCGTGAATCCACCAGGCTCTCCCCTGACCGGCGATGAGCCGCGCATTCGCGTCTTCATCAAATATTCCAAATCGCTGCCAAAACCCCGCCCTTCCTCCTCCGCGCCTGCGCAGTTTCAGCAGACTTCCCGGCAGCATGATGAGCAGCGCGAACGGCAGCAGCAGATTATACAGCAGCAGGGTCAGTCGGAGGCGCATCGGCGTCGGGGAGTTGATAAAAACCGAGGAGCGAATCCCCGTAGCGGCGCTCATCCACGGCCCGCCAGGGAGCATCCGGCGGCAGTACCTGCCCGCCTTTGGCGAACGACTCCAGAATGAACAGCCCGCCCGGCGCCATCAGGCCGGGGAGATGCGTTGAGCCGAGAAGCACCGCGTTCCAGTCGCGGTCGCCTTGCGCTTTCGCATACGGTGGATCGGCGAAAACGAGATCAAATTTCTCCGTGGCACGCTTAAGCCAGGACTCCACGGGCGCGCATGCTGCGGTGCCGCCGGAGAGTCGCGCTTTGATGAGGTTTTGCGCGATCACCGCTGCGCTGGTTCTGTCGGAATCCACGAATACCGCGCGCCGCGCGCCGCGGCTCAGACACTCCAGCCCGTAGGATCCGCTCCCGGCGAATAGGTCCAGCACCGCAGCATCCTCGACCCGGTTGCCAAGAATCGAGAACACGGCCTCGCGCACCCGGTCCGCGGTGGGCCGAAGAACTGTTCGCGGGACCGAAATGGGAATGCCTCCGGCGCTGCCTGTAATGATGCGCATGTCCGCCTGGTAGGCTAATCAGGGAATTCCGAAACCAGAAATCCCGGGGAATTCTGCGCGGTGCCTTCCGGGCTCAGCCCCGGGCAGGCAGAGTTATCGACTGTTCCAATTACTTATCCACTTAGCCATGGACTCTTCGCTTTCCTCGGGCTTCTTCAAGGGGCCGTAGGACCAGAGTTCGTAGTTCGAGGAGCTGTGCATGCGGATATCGTTCGTGATCACGCCGTTTTTGTCACGCTCGGCGATCTGGTATTGAATCGGGTGGAGCCAGGGATCGACAACGTAATAGCCGGTGTCGCCCGCAGGTTCGACGACCGTGACGAGTCCGTTGCTCCACGATTGCACTGCACCGAACAGGGTGCGCTGACCGTCGACGGTTTTGATCAGATAAAAGACGGCGGCGACGATTACAACAAACGTGACCAACAGC
>JANOZA010000231.1:0-10861 GCA_031429155.1 Verrucomicrobiota bacterium
CACGTGATGGGCGGCGAGTTCCTCGATGTATTTCTCGTGGCTCGCTTTCACTTCGGGCGTGGTGCCCTTGTCATGCAGAAACAGGTCGTAGCGGATGCCGCTGGCGACGAAGGCGTGCTTGACGCCATCGGTCTTGCGGACGGCTTCGTAGATTTCCAGGAGCGGCGTATGGTCGGTGTCGAGATTGCGGCAGACATCGGGCCAGATGCAGGAGGGGCGGATGCATTCGTCGCAGATCCACTGCTGCTTGCCCTTCATCTGATACATGTTGGCCGAGGGGCCTCCGAGATCGCTGATGGTGCCGCGGAAGTCGGGCATCAGCTTGATGGACTCCACCTCGCGGAGGATGGACTCCTTGGAGCGGGAGGCGACGAATTTGCCCTGATGCGCGGAGATGGTGCAGAAGCTGCACCCGCCGAAACAGCCGCGGTGCATGTTGATAGAGTGCTTGATCATCTCGTAGGCCGGGATGGGGCCGCGCTTGCGATACTTCGGATGCGGCAGGCGGGTGTAGGGCAGGTCGAAGGAGGTGTCTATCTGGCCCTCGGACATGACGGGGAAGGGCGGATTGACCACGAGAAGCTGTTCGCCGGTTTGCTGGAAAAGGCGGCGGGCCTTCACGCGGTTGGACTCGGTTTCGATGTGCTTGAAGTTCTTCGAGTAGTGCTCGCGGTTCACGAGGCACTCGTCGTGAGAGTGGAGCGCGAAGTCGTCCCAGTTCTTGTTTTTCGAGGGCACCTGCCCGGGTGGAAGCAGGTGGGCGGTCTGCGGGACGGAGGTTAGTGAGGAGAAGGGCACGCCGCGTTTCAGCAGGCGCACGCATTCCTTGAGGGGGAGTTCGCCCATTCCATAGATCAGCAAATCGGCACGGCTGTCGGCGAGGATGGAGGGCATCAGCTTGTTCGACCAGTAGTCGAAGTGAGTAACGCGGCGCAGGCTGGCTTCGATGCCGCCGATCATGACGGGCACGTCGGGGAAGAGGTTCTTGAGGATGTTGGAATAGACGGTGGTCGCGTAGTCGGGACGGAATCCGTGTTCGCCACCGGGTGTGTAGGCGTCCTCGCTGCGGAGCTTCTTGGCAGCGGTGTAGTGATTGACCATGGAATCCATGCATCCGGAGGTGACTCCGAAGAACATCTTCGGCGCGCCGAGCTTCTTGAAATCGCGCAGATCATCGCGCCAGTTCGGCTGGGCGATGATGGCCACGCGAAGACCCTCCGCTTCCAACATGCGGCCGATAACGGCGGTGCCAAAGGCCGGGTGGTCCACATAGGCGTCGCCGGAGATGATGATGACGTCGAGTTCATCCCAGCCGCGCGCGGCCACCTCGTCACGGGTCGTGGGCAGCCAGCGCGCGGGATTCCAAACGGGATCGCGAAATGCTGTCGGGGCGGTGTTGTCTATTGTTTGGGTCACGATGGGGAATCCGCGTTGGGGTGAGCTGGCTCCTTCGGGCTGCGGAAGGAAATCACAACCAGCAAGTCCGGTAAGGGTGCTGCGGCAGTACGGAAGCAGCCGGGGTGAATGGGCTGCCCTGGTAATCATTCTGGAAAATACTTCGTCCCCGTTGACAACCGGGGGGCGGAAGTTACCATCGCCGCCCTTTCCCGGCCCCCGGCGGACTCCGTGGTCGCACATTTCGGCGACGCAGCAGCACATCCGGGCGGGGAAACTCCTCCATCTCAACCACTTTACCTTTATGTCGAAACGCACCTATCAGCCCTCCAAGCGCACGCGCAAGAACCAGCACGGCTTCCGTGCCCGCATGGCCACCAAGAATGGCCGCGAATGCCTCAACCGCCGCCGCCGCGTGGGCCGCAAGCGTCTCCTCCCTAAGGGTGCCGAGATGCAATATAAGCGCCACACCGAGGCCTAAGCCCCGCGAGGGCACTGAACAGGCGGCCCATTCACTATGGCTCTGCCCCGTGCCCAGCGCGTTCGTCGCACCAGCGACTTCGGTCTCGTTCGTCAGCAGGGTTCCTCGTGGACCGGTCGCCTGCTTATTCTGGCTATCCTGCCGCTGCCGGATGAGCCTCACGCGAAATTCGGCTTCACCGTGACGAGGCGCATCGGTAATGCGGTGGCCCGCAATAAGATTCGCCGCCGCCTCGCTTCCATCACCGGCAGTCTTGCTCCGGAAATCAAAGCGCCGTTTCTCATCGTGACCATTCCACGGCATGGCGCGGTAAAGGCGGAATTCGACACGATCAAAGCCGAGTGGATCAAGCTCGCCCGCCGCGCCGGATTGTTGCCGACCGCTCCGTGAGCCGTCATGAAATGGCTGTTCCGCTTTCTCATTCGTGGCTACCAGCGGATCATTTCGCCGGTGCTGCACAAACTCGGCGGTCCGAATTCCGGCTGCCGCTTCGAGCCCAGTTGCTCGCAGTATTTTTTGGAAGCCGTCGAGCAGCACGGTTGCCTGCGCGGTTCCTGGCTGGGAATTCGCCGCATCTGCCGTTGCCATCCCTGGGGCGGCTGTGGTTATGACCCCGTCCCGGAGCGTAAACCCAATCCCGCTCCTCCCCGTTGAGCCATTCAGGCCCGGAGCATGAACACTTTCCTCCCTTACTCACTATGAAAATGAATCGTACCGAATGGATCATCGTGATCCTCTGCGCCGGCGTCCTTGGCTGGATGTTCACGCGTCCGCCCGCGCCGAAGCCAGACGCGAAGCCTGGTGACAAGCCGGCAGCGGCTCAGACCACGCCCGCAGATCCCTCAAACCCTGCGGGCACTCCCTCAGTGACGCCGCCGCCGGAGCCGGTGAAGGAGGAAACCGTGGTCATCAAAAACGACGCTGCGGAATACACCTTCACGAACATCGGTGGCGGACTCCAGCAGGTGAAAATCCTCTCCGGTCAGTATGCGGGCAAGACGGAGCAAACGCTCAACGCGCAGGAGAATTATGGTCAGCGTGATGCCATCGGCGCGCTCAGTACCGGAGCAGGCAGCATCGAGAAACTCGCCTACACCATCGAGTCTCAGAGCGCCCGGGCCATTACCTTCACCAATACCACCAACGGGCTCAAGATCAGCAAGAAGTGGGAACTCGCAGAGCAGCCGGAAGATAAGAAGGCCACCGATGGCTACGGCTACCTGTGGAGCCTCAGTGTCACCTTCACCAATACGGGCGACGTCCAGCAGGACGGTCAGTATTATCTTTACTCCGGCTTGCTCGGATGGCTTCACGGGAACGATTTGATTCAGCCCTCTCTCACTTGGTATGCCGACGGCAGCGCGGAGGAAATGGACTGGTCAAAATTCGATGATTCCTCCTTCTTCGGCCTCGGCGGCACGACCCGCCATCAGAAGATCGAGAAGAGTCTCACCGATATGACCTTCGCGGGCGTTCACAATCAATACTACGCCGTGCTCATCAGTCCCAATGACATTGGCAGTGGCAAAGTGTGGACCCAGCGGCAGTGGATTACCTTCAAGGACGAAGGGCACGCTGATGTCAGCGGCCACGGCATGGAGGCCGGCGTGGGAATGGACTCCTTCAAACTCTCCAAAGACGAAAGCTTCACGTGGAAGGGGCAGATATTCGCCGGACCGCGTTCGGGCAGTGTGCTCAATCTATTGGAAGGCGAGCGCCGGCAGGCCATGCACTACGGGTGGTTTCGCACGCTGAGCCGCCTGTTCCTGGGAATGCTCAATACCTTCTACGGCTGGATCGGCATTTACGGCCTTTCTGTCATGCTGCTGACGCTTGTCGTCCGCACCTGTATCTGGCCTCTCCACATCAAAGCCACCCGCGCCATGAAGCGCATGGGCAAGCTCGCTCCGATGATGAAGGAACTCCGCGAGAAGCACAAAGATGAGCCGCAGAAAGTGCAGATGGAAACGATGAAGCTCTACCGCGAGTACGGCGTCAATCCGCTCGGCGGCTGTCTGCCCCTCCTCTTCCAGTTCCCCATCTTCCTCGGCTACTACAACATGATGCAGAGCGCCGTGGAGATGCGCGGGCACTCCTTCCTCTGGGTCAATGACCTCTCCATGCCTGACACTGTTGCCACCATTCCGTTGTTCGGCGGCATTCCTATCAACCCCCTGCCGATCCTGATGACCATCTCCATGTTCATCCAAATGAAGTTCGCTCCGCAGCCGGCGATGGCCGACAATCCGCAGATGCAGATGCAGATGAAGATTTTCAAGATCATGCCATTCCTGTTCATGTTCTTCTGTTACAATCGAGCCAGCGCTCTCGCACTCTACTGGACCGTGCAGAACGTCATCTCCATCTTCCAGACCTGGCTCGTCTCCCGCCAGCCGGAAGTGGAACTCAAGAAACTCCCGCCGCGCCCGTCCTTCATGGAACGCGCCATGGCCGCCCAGCAGGCCCGGCAGCAGCAGAATAAGAAGGGCCCCGGCGCTCCGCGCACCGGCGGTGGCGGCGGCAGCGCCTTTCGAGATGAGCAGCGCAAAAAATAGCGCGCGGCGAAATTCAGGCTATAGAGACGACATTCCACACGACCTATGAATGCTATCAACGACGCCCGGGAAATCCTCGAAATCATGCTCCGTCATCTCGGCTACACCGCCGAAGTAGCCATTGACGACGAATGTGAAGTCCCCGGCCTCCAGGTAACTGTCGCCGATGCCAAAGCCGCCATCGCCCTCACCGGCAAGAAAGGTGAGCGCCTCGACGACATCCAGCACCTCGTGAACAAGTTGCTCCATCAGAAGTTGCCTGACGCCCCGCGCATCCGCGTGGACGTGAACCACTTCCGCGGTCAGAAGGACGATGACTTTCTCAACGGCATCCGGCGTCTTGCTGACAGAGTGCGCGCCAGCCGCGAACCCATCAAACTGGATCCCATGAACAGCTACCAGCGCCGGCTGGTCCACAATCTTTTCAAAGACGATCCCGGTATCAAGACCTTCTCTCCCGAAGACGACAGCCGCATAAAGTGCATCACGCTGCTGCCGGGCAATGCCTGAAAAAATCACCAGGCTGTTCGTTGCCTTCCTGCCCGCCTTACAACCTTTTCTGTAATCATGAAACGTCTCATACTGCTTCTCGCCATCGCCCCGGTCTATGCCCAGGAACCCGCCAAGCCCGCTGAGGCCGAAGGGCACGGTCATGGCGAAGCCGGCGCCGCGTCGCCCACTTCCGGGCTTAAGAAGGAGCTGATCGCGGGCCTCACAGAGAAGGATTTTCTCAAGCTGGGCGACAAGGAGAAGACGGCGAAAGTGGTGATCATCGCGACGTGGAGCGACGACAATTACGGGATGAACTTCAACGGCTTCTCGAAAGGCGCCGCCACCTACACCATCCCGAAGGACTGGGCTGTGGAGGTCACCTACATCAATCCGGGTCCCGTGCCGCACAGTCTCATTGTTCTTGAGAAGGACGGCGTCAAAAAGATCCAGGCGCCGGAGCCTTACTTCAAAGGGGCAGCGGTGCCGAAGCACCTGCAGGGCATCAGCTATGGGAAAAGCACGTTCACCTTTACGGCTGACGAAGCCGGCGAGTTTGTCTTTGCCTGCGGCTTCCCGGCACATGCGCTTAACGGTCACTGGATATGCCTCGACATCTCCGCCGAGGCCAAGGTGCCGACGCTGAAACTCGGCGACAAAGCCGCAGTGGAAGCGGTGAAGTAGCGTGCGTCCTTCCGGGGCTGTGCCGATGCCTTACTGGAGGCGCGTCTCCGTTACCTCCCCAGAAAGGGGATGTTGGATTCGAGGCCGGACTTTGATTGTGGCGCCGGCGTCGAAGCGGGAGCGATGGGGAGGTCTTTGCTGCTCCAGCCCTCAGAGAGTCGGCTGACGAGATCCTCGGCCAGGCGGGAGGCGGCTTCCTCGAGAGCCTGGGATTCGCTGCGCTGGAAGTTGGAGTCGAGGAAGGCGCTCGTGGAGCCTTCGACAGTGCCGGTGGTGAGAACGGCACCGCTGCGGGTTTCGACGGAATAGTCCAGCACGAGCCGGACTTCCTGCTCGATGGTGCGGAGGACGTTATACTTGTCGTTGCGCAATTGCTGCCGCTTCACCGGGCGAATGGTGCCGCGCACGATCACGTCGGCCCGGCTGGTGTCCACGATGCTATAGGTGCCGTCCACCTGGAACTGGCGCACCACGCGGTTGGTGATGAGCACGGCGGAACGGGGAATGGAGGAGTCATTCCGGAAGACGGGCACGGCGATGGTGGTGACGCCTTCCATGACTGCGGGCTGGTCTGCGCCCAGCCGGTAGCCGGCGCAGGAAGACATGGTGAGCACCACAGCGGAAGCGAACGTGGCACGGAGAACGGCGGGAAAAGTCATGCGATTTCTGCGCGCGGTCAGTTCTCTTTGGGCTGCTCCACGGGGATGGCGGGCTTTTCCTCTACCGGCGCGTCAGTGGCGGGTACGGGCTCGAGCACGGGCGGCGCGTCAGGCATGGGGATTGTGGTGTCCGGCGGGGGGAGCGCATTGGGGTCGAGCAGGGAATTGTCCGGCGCTCCTGGAACCGTGGGCAGGTCACCGGGCTCCAGTGGCGTGTTGGGCACAAAGTCGCTGCGCATCTGCGGAGGGCGCAGGGCGGAGGAGGCTATGGCAGGCCCGGGGGGGCCGAAATACTCAGGCTTGCCCTTCAGGTTTGAGGCAGCGGGAACGGCGAGGCTGCGGCTGTCGAGTGAGAGGCTCTTCATGGAGGCCACGACCGTCGGGTCCTTGGCGCTCATTTCGTTCACGCGGTCACGCACTTCCTCGTAATGTGCAGAGCCAGGATTTTTGAGCACGTCGGAGTAATAGATCATCGCGGCGCGGTAGTTCCCCTTCTTTTGGTAGAACTTTCCGGTCTCGTAGGAACTTTCCGCTGCGGCATCGTCAATTTCACCCTTCATCCCCATGATGTCACCCGGCGCTCCGGGGAAAAGACCCTGCGCTTCTTCGGCAGCCCGGCGGGCAGCGGTTACATTATCCTGATCCCGGCTGCCCTCTTTTATCTTTGCCATGTACGTCTGGCCGATCTTTCCCTGCGCTTCGGCGGCGAGCGGACTCCGCGGATAGTTCAGCACCACTTTCTTGTAGGCTGCGATGGCGGCATCGCGTTCCTCTTCCTCCTCGTGGATTTGCCCGATCTCATACTGCGACTCGGCGGCGTGAGTGCCCTGCGGGGCATTGACGATGATTTTCTTAAACATCGCGACCTGATCCTCGGCCCCAAGGCGCGATTTCAATCCAAGGGTGCGGCCGGTCTTCTCCGACCGGCTCTGGCTAGCGATCCCATACTGACGATCCAGCGCCTCGGCGAATTGCGGGGTCTGGCGGTAGTTGGTGATCAATTCCTGATAGGCATCGAAAGCCTTCTCATACTTGCCGTCCTTCTCGAGTGCGGCGGCGATGCGGAACTGCGCGGCGGGCGCCATGCTGGTGTAGGGGTAGCTGGTGACGATCTTCTTATAGCCGGAAAGGGCGGCGCCGTCCTTGCCGGCGGCCTCGCTGGCGCGGGCCTGAGCCATTAAGTCGGCGGCTGTCATCTCCGCTGAGCGCATATCTTCGCCGGTGGGCACCGTGGAAAGGGCTTTGTTCTTCTTCTTAAACGGGTTCGGAATCGCACTGGCTTCCTGCGCAGCGAGCACCGCTGTCAGGGTTACGGTGACTAAAAGAAGGCGTCTCAGGTCGGGTATCATGTCGTGGAGAATAGGAGCGCAATTTCGCCTCGTCAAGTTCAGCCCCGACCCGGCAGGCCAGGGCAATTCCCTATTCCCCCTCCTCCGGGATCCTGGCATTCTGGATGACAAGAGCCGCAGACCCGTTATCGGTGAAGCCAACTCGATACCTTGGACCTTTTCACTTCCATCCCCAAAAACGCAGCGGCCCCGTCCCCGGCCATCCTCACTGTCACGCAACTCACGCGGCGGGTGAAGGACGCGCTGGAACGGCAGGTCGGCTCCGTCTGGGTCCAGGGCGAGATCAGCAATCACCGGCTGCAGTCCAGCGGCCACCATTACTTCACCCTCAAGGACGCGGGCGCGCAGTTGAGTTGCGTGCTCTTCAAAGGCAGCGCGCAGTATGTCCGCACGCCGCTGGCCGACGGAATGCTGGTCCAGGTTTTCGGCGAGATCACCGTCTATGAAGCGCGCGGGCAGTATCAGATGCTGGTGAAGAAAGTGCAGGCGGCAGGGCAGGGGGCCTTGCAGGCGAAGTTCGAGGAACTGAAGCGCCGGCTCGCTGCGGAGGGGCTATTCTCGGCGGAACGGAAGCAGGACATCCCGCGCTTCCCGCGCTGCGTCGCCATCGTGACTTCGCCGACCGGCGCCGCGCTTCAGGACATGCTCAATGTTCTGAAAAGGCGCGCGCCTTACCTGCGCATCCTCGTCGCGCCGGTCCGTGTGCAGGGCGCGGGCGCGGAACACGAAATCGCCGCTGCACTCCGGCTGCTCGACAGTGAAAGCGGTCGCTCACTGCCGGTTATTAATACCGTCGTCGTCGCCCGCGGCGGCGGCAGCCTCGAAGACCTGTGGTGCTTCAACGAAGAGGTCGTCGCCCGGGCCATCTTCGCCTGCCAGCTTCCGGTTATCAGTGCCGTGGGGCATGAGATAGACTTCACTATCGCCGACTTCACCGCTGACCTCCGCGCCCCGACCCCCAGTGCCGCCGCGGAACTCCTCGCGCCGGATCGCGATGAACTCCTCGCCTCACTCGCACGTCAGGGCCAGCGCATGGAACGCCGCGTGCATCAGGCCGTGGAAACCTGGCAGCGCGTCATTGACCTCACCGCCCGCGGCCCGCTCCAGCGCGATTCCGACCGCGTGCTCCTTCCCTGGCGGCAGCGGCTAGACGGCATGGAGAATTCACTCCAGCGCCTGACCCGGGAAAACCTCCAGACCCGCGCCGCCGCCCTCCTGGCCGCACAACACCGCCTCGAACTCCGCACCCCGGAGCGCGTCATGGCCCACCGCGCCGCCGCATTGGAAATGCTAGGCGAACGCCTCACCGCCCGCGTCGCCGCAGCCATCGAGCGGCGGCGTTCCTCCCTGGAAAAATACGCCGGCCTGCTCCGCACGCTCGGCCCCGAATCCACCCTCGAGCGCGGCTTCACCCTCACCCTCGACGCCGCCGGAGGTATCGTCCGCGACGCCGCGCAATTACATCCGGGCGATGCCTTTCAGACGCGCCTCCAGAAAGGCCGGGTGCATGGCGTGGTCACGCGGGTGGAGGAAACTTGATTGTCTCCGGGATCACCGGCCCGGCTCCGGCACGCCCCCTAGCCGCGCACGAGCACGGTGGCGAAATCGCTAGCGATCCCCACCGCCTGATCCTTCAGATACGGCTGGAACTGGATTTCCCACTCCTCCGCCACGCCCGGCGTGGTGATAGGCACATCCAGCGTGGCCGGGGAAACCGTGCGCGTGTCCGGGAAGGAGTGCAGCAGGGCCGTGCCGATTTTCCGCCCCAGGAATTTCCCGCCCTGGATGTTCCCGCGCGCTTTGCGGAACGCCGCCGTCACCGTGTGCGCGGCGTTGCTTTCCAGGCTCGTGATCTCCCCTTTATAAGTCGCGGGGTTGAACGGCGTGCCCGTCGTCTCGATGCGCAGCGTGACGCCATGGGTGAGCGGATCGTAGTTGGTGAGGGCGCGGATTTCCGGCACCCACAGCTCGCGGCGCTTCTCGATGCCCGCGAGCACCGTGGGCACCCCCAGTGAAGGCATGGGCGGGATGGTGGGAAAGGCCGGCGCAGGCGTGCCGTCGGGGTCGTAGAGATAGCTCTGGATGTAGCCGTTGATTTTCTTGCCCAGTTTGTCGTACACCGCCGGCAGCGTGTGATAGACAAACACCCCGCCGATGCTGTCCCCGTTGATTTTGTTGATGAGCGGGCTGCCCGCGCCCAGCCCGGCGAGCACCGCCGGCGCATTGTCCCGCATATTCAGCCACCATTCGCCGCGGCCAAGATTTGTTTCCGGGTAGTAAGGAACGATCATATTCGTGTTGGGTTATGAATTGCTTGGGACGTTAACGCCCGCGAAAATGCCACCTCCGCGCGCAAACACAAGTTTTCTCTTTCTAAAAATGCCGGCCTTTCCCCCGCCCGCCGCCGCTCCCGCCCCGTCCGCGGACTGCCGATCCGTGCCCGCGGCGTGCCTTCCCGTGGAAAATGCCACACTTCCCGCGAACACGAAAACTCCCGCCGCGTCCACGATTTTACCCGCCGTGCCCCGACCAACGCCAAATCGCGTCCACGGCAAGCTAAACCGCTTCCACGGCAGTCAAAACCGGGGCTGCGAGAACGCCCGACGCAAACACGGCAGGAGCCGCCGTGTTCACAGCAAGACTCGCCGCGTCCGCGAAAACTCCCGCCGTGACCACGGCAAGACTCGCCGTGTCCACGAAAACTCCCGCCGTGTTCGCGCCGAGTCATCCATTCTGGCCATTATGCCCCCTTTTGCCCGATGGAGCGGCGGCCCGCACGGCGCCATCGCCCCGCCGGGGAAGACCGTAAATTTACGTTAAAGAATCCTTGCCGCCCCCTGCCTAGCCATGTATGAGACCGCCGGCTGCCTGCCTACACTCTGTAAACGGTGGCCGCCAAAAAACCACCAACGAAGACACCGGCAATGATACCAAGACCAAACGCACTGCATTCCTCACCATCCTCCCGCGCTCGCCGTCTCCCCGGCACCGGCCTGAAGTCCGCGCTCCTCGGCCTCACCGCCGCAGCGGGCCTCCTCCTCGCCCCCCAGCAGGCCGAGGCCGTGGTCCTCGCCGGCACGCTCCACAGCAACCCCGTTTTTACGCCCGGCACCATTGATTTCTGGACGTTCACTCAGAACAGCGCCGGGGTGTCCACGTTCGACATTCTCAGTTGGGACGCTTTTGCGACCTTCGACGACATCCAGATCTGGCTCTTCACCGGCTCGGCTACCGCAGGCACTCTAATCG
>JANOZA010000232.1:0-8978 GCA_031429155.1 Verrucomicrobiota bacterium
CACCGGCCGTCGCGCATGGCTCGCCAAGCAGATGTGCCTTCCTGTGGAGAGATCGCCGGAGGGCCGGCGGCTGCACTTTGGCTGGCATTCCGATCCGCAACCGTCGCTCGACGAACAGCCGCTGTTTCTACAGCAGCCAAACGGGTGGGACTGGGTCGCGCCACTGGGGGACGGGCGGTGCGCCTGGGTAAAACTGCGGGAAGCAAGCACCGGCGCGGGCATGGACTACACATGGCGCATCCGCCGCGACTGCGCCGGTCCGGGTTACTTCCTCCTTGGAGATGCCGCATGTCTCATGGACCCATCCAGCGCCAACGGAGTTCTGCGGGCCATAATGTCAGGAATGTATGCGGCTCATCTAATCCACGCCTCCGCATCAGGGAGACTGCCGGATCTCGCAGCGGCTACAGAGTTTTGCCGCTGGACCAGTGAACTGTATGATCGCACACGGGCGCACCTTTCGCAGAATGCGGGATGATCCCGAACGCAGGCACATTTGCGCAGCCTCCGCACCCCGAAACCGCTTGCGCCGTGCGGGGGGGCGGTGCTTTGGGGGAGGCTCCAGAATTTCGCCTGCGTTCCTGTTCCATGCCCCAGCCTCTCTTTTATCTCTTCGTTGCCATTATGCTCGGATTTGCCGGGGCGGTGGTGTTGTTGCGCAATCCGGTGAGCAGTGCGCTGTCGCTGGTGATGAGCTTTGCGGGGCTCGCGGCGCTCTACGTTTCGCTGAATGCCTACTTCGTGGGGACACTGCAGATTCTCGTGTATGCCGGGGCGGTGATGGTGCTGTTTTTGTTCATCATCATGCTGATGGACATCAAGGCGGAGACGCGGCGGAAGCTCAATAAGGTGGCTGTGGTGGGCGGGGCGGCGCTGGTGCTGGGGCTGGTGGTGCAGATCGGCGGGGTGACGGCGGGTTTCACGGAGGGCCGGACGATGCTGGACAGCCGGCCGATTGACTATAAGGCGGCGCTTGCGGCGCGCGAGGCGGCGGGGTTGACGACGGCGACGATCAACAATGACTTGAAGAATGAGACGCTGCCGGACGCCAAGCTCGTCGGGGAGACGCTCTTCACGCGCTACAATCTGCACCTGCAAATGGTGGGTGTGATCCTGCTGGTGGCGACCATCGGAGTGGTGGTGCTTTCCCGCCGCGAGGACAAGACCGCTATCACCAAAGCCTGATCACTGATTACTTATTACTGATCACTTCCCCACATGGCCACACTCAACGACTATCTCATCGCCAGCGGTTTGCTGTTTGCCATCGGCCTCGCCGGGGTGGTGCTGCGGCGGAATATCATCGTCATCTTCATGTGTCTGGAGATGATGCTCAGCGCCGCGAATCTCAGCCTCGTGGCCTTCAGCCGCTACAAAACCGTGGACGGCCTGCCGAACTATAACGGGCAGATGCTCGTCTTCTTCATCATCACCGTCGCCGCGGCGGAAGTCGCCGTGGGGCTGGCGATCATTGTCGCGCTTTTCCGCTCCCGCCGCACGGTGCACGTGGACGACATCAACTCGATGAAGGGCTAAGGTATTCCTGATTTCGCTTCCATGACTTCCTCCGCCACAATTCTCCTCCTGCCGCTCGTTTCCGCCGCCGCTATTTTGCTGGGGCTGAAAAGGAACGCGAACATCAGCGCCCTCGTCGCCACCGGGTCCGCCATCGCCACGTTTGTCCTGAGCGTGATGGTCCTCATGTCCGGCCAGACGGGTGTGGCGGAATTGCTCAACTGGTCGGAGATCGGCGGGCTCAGGCTCGGCATTGATCTCCAAATAGACGCGCTGAGCAGCGGCATGATGATCGTGGTCACCGGGGTGGGCGCGCTGGTTCACATTTTCTCTCTGGCCTACATGAAGGACGATGCCGGAAAGGCGCGCTACTTCGCGGGGCTCGGACTGTTCATGTTCAGCATGACGGGCATCGTGCTCGCCGCGAACTTCGCGATGATGTTCATCTTCTGGGAACTCGTCGGCGTCAGCAGCTACATCCTGATCGGCCATTGGTATCAAAAGAACAGCGCGGCGGATGCGGCGAAGAAGGCGTTTCTCACGAACCGCATCGGCGACTTCGGATTCATGATCGGCATCCTGCTGCTCTGGAGCATGACCGGCGGGCTGCTGGATTTTGAATCCCTGAAAGTGTGGTTTGGCAGTGACGCGGCGCATTCCGTCGCTCCCGCCGCACTCACCGCCGCCGTGCTTTGCATCTTTTGCGGCACCGTGGGCAAGAGCGCGCAATTTCCCCTCCACGTCTGGCTGCCGGACGCAATGGAAGGCCCCACGCCGGTCTCGGCGCTCATCCACGCGGCCACGATGGTCGCCGCCGGCGTCTATATGTTGGTGCGCGTCAGCTTCCTCATCGAGGCCAGTGAATGCGCGGCGGATATCATCGCATGGATCGGCGGCATCACTGCCCTGCTCGCCGCGCTGATGGCGACGCAGCAGAACGACATCAAACGTATCCTCGCCTACTCCACGCTCTCGCAGCTCGGCTACATGGTCATGGCCGTCGGCCTCGGCGCGTCGCAGGCCAGCATGTTCCACCTGTTCACGCATGCATGGTTCAAGGCCGGGCTCTTCCTTGGCTCCGGTGCAGTCATTTACGCCTGCCACCACGAGCAGAACATTTGGAAAATGGGCGGTCTGAGGACGAAGATGCCCGTGACTTTTGCCACCTTCGCCGCCTGTACCGCCGCGCTCATCGCCGTGCCGCTCACGTCCGGCTGGTGGTCGAAGGAAGCGATCCTAGATGCCGCGTGGGAGCACAACAAACTCCTGTTCATCTCCGCCGCGTTCACCGCGCTGCTCACCGCCTTCTACATGACCAGGCTCGTCGTCGTCGCCTTCCTCGGCAAAGCCCGCGATGAACACGGGGCCGGTCACGCCCACGAAGTCCCCGGGCTCATGCGCGTGCCTCTCGTTATCCTTGCCGCGCTCGGCCTCGCCGCCGGCTTCTTCGGATTCCTCTCCACCGGCGTGCTCGGCGAGGAATACAAGGCATTCGCGCACATCCATATCGGTGTGCCCGCCATCGTTTCCCTCATTACCCTTGCCGCCGGTGTGGGGCTGGCCTGGAAACTCTACAATGGCCGCGACACGGACCCTGTGAATATCAAAGCGTTCGCCAACAAATTCTACTTCGACGAACTCTACGCCAAACTGATCGCCATCTGCCAGGACGGCGTCGCCACGGTGGTGAAGGTATTCGATGCCCTGTTCATTGACGGTGCCGGAGTCGGCGGCGCGAAATCACTGGCGACCAATGCCGGCAATGCCTTCCGCCGCATTCAGAGCGGGAATATTCAGGCCTACGCGTTTCTTTTCGGTCTCGGCGTGCTGGTGATCGTTTTCCTCGCGCTGGCAAAGTAAACCGGCCCTCCGCAGGGGCGTCGCCTCAGACTCTGCCAGAGGGCAAAACCGTCCGCAACTTCCCGGCAGGCTCATGCCCCGTGCGCTGGCAGCCGACCAGGCAGGCATCCCGCGCTGCTTCGGGACGCCGGCATGGTTGGAATGAAGTAAGTCGGCCTGATTACAGTCGGCTTTATCCCGATCCCATTGTAAACGAGCTTTGTGAAATGACGTGCTGCCGCCTCCGTCAAGAAATTGAGCGAAAGGTGGACGCTTTTCCATTCGCCACTCAGGGCCGAGGTGGGGATCCCGGCGCAGGGGGGGAGACTGTGGGACATTGGACTCGCAAACAGAATAGTTGCCTGTTCTAAGAGTCGGCGTATTATGGTTTTTATAGTTATAAAATGAAACTCTTCGTTCCGGCCCTCTTACTCACCACACTGATTGTTCGTGCCACTACACTCCTTCCCATGGACGAAGAGACGGAATGGAAGGCTGCCGACGGCATTTGCCGGGGGAAAGTGGAGTCCTTGAAGTGTCGGATTGATCCGGCGACCAGGCAGCTCACGACGCGGGTGGTGATCGTCGTCGAAGAAGGCTTACGCGGGCGGTTTCCGGACCGAGTAGCCTTGGAGTATCCTGGAGGAGCGCTGGACGGACACGGCGACGACCGGGGGAATTCTCCGGTGCTGCGCCGGGGAGACGAGCGACTGTTTTTCCTCTCAGTGGACGAACGTAACGGCGGACTCGCCCTCGCCAATGGGTATGCCGGGGCCAAGCGTCTGATGCGCGAGACCGACGGCAGGCTCAAACTGGATGAAGTATTGCGGCAGCGTCGGTACAAACGCTGGGAGAAGGAATCCGGCGGCAAGGGAGCGGATTTGACGGCGCACGCGGAGGATCCGCCCGCTGAGGGAAACGATCTCGCCGCCAATGGGACTCCCGGTCCGGAGACCTCCAGTGGACTCATGCTGGATCCGATCAGTAATATTCCTGCCCGATGGCTGGCACCCGACCGCGGTGAACCCGTCCCCTACCTTTTGGACACTACCCTCATGCCGACGGGGGTGACTCAGGCGCAGGCTCTCACAGCGGTGCAAAACGCGCTCGCTGCATGGACCACCGTTACAGGAATGACGTTTCGCTTCGAGGGATTTCAGAACTTCCAGCAACCGGCGAGTCTGCTGGAGATTGATGACGAGCGGATTCGCATCCAATTCTACAACGCCGAGGGTGTGATCACCCAACCTTCCACGCTGGCCATCGGCGGGAGAGCCTGGAACAGCACCATGGGAAGTCTCGATATGACCGGAGGTGGAGGCGGGCAGGTTAATGGTCAGGAATTTCACAAAGCCGTGCGCGGATACGTTGTTCTGCGACATGACGCCGCCGCACTTTCCAATCTGAAGACTCTGGAGGAAACTCTATGTCACGAAATCGGCCATGTCCTGGGACTCACACACTCCAGCGAGAATCCGACCGAACCCGATACCATGCTGAAGGAGGCGGCGATGTATTATCGGGCGCATCAGGACAACCGGGGGGCCACGCTGGGTGCATACGATTCCCCCATGATTCAGAAGGCCCAGCCTCTGAACAATACGCCGCCGTGGGCCGAGCCTCGCTATGTGGTCGGGCACATTGGCAGCGCGCAACCCGCGCCGGGAGTAAATGAGTTCACTCTCACTGGATTGGACCGTCAGACTCCCTCTGCCGCGCTCACACTGGTGGGTGGCACCGTCTCAGGAAACGCCACTTTCACATGGCCTGGCGGCAGCAGGGTGAAACTTACACCGAACGGCAACTACGCCGACGGTGCTCAGGTGAATCCACTAAGCGGCACCTACGCGAAAGCCCTCTACCGGATGAGTGATGGCACGCAATGCTCACCATGGCAGTTCATCAGTGTCATCGTTTGGCGCAGGGATACCGATGGCGACGGATTGTCGGACCTTTGGATGAGCAGCAACTTCGCCGGCATCACGATGAACAATGGACCTTTCGACGACTACGATAAGGATGGTCTCACCAATCTCGCGGAGTACCGGCTCGGCACCGATCCAAAGAGCGGAAGTTCTGGCTTCGGCCTCACAGCACTCCCCGATGGCCGCATTCAATGGCCAGCCAGACCTTATGCTCTCTACACTCTCGAAAGCTCCACCGACTGCGTGAACTGGCAATGGATGAAGAGCATCATTCCCCCGCACTCAGGAATAGTCACGGCCACCGTCACCGCCTCAACCACAGCCCCTCCCGATCCCTTGCAAAATCGCCGCTTCCTGCGTTTGAGCCAGAACTGGTAGTCAACGCGGTGATCGGCCCGCGGGCGCAGTATGGTCTCGCGGATTCACGGGCCTGGCGCGTGATCGGTTCGGTCCACGATCTCCTGAGACTGCCGCAGTTTCACAATTTTGCCGGCCGCCAGCGTGCCGCGCCAGACGACGCCAGGATAGAGTATGCTGCGCGGGCCGATCAGACTTCCGGGATTCAAGACGACGCGGGCGCCGAGGTCGCTGTAGTCGCCGACAATGGCTCCAAATTTTGGCAGACCGGTTTCGATGCGCCCGGCGACGGGATCATGCACAGGAATGGGGCCGGCGTCGTGACGCCAGTTGGAAAGGATCACGCCAGCGCCGAGGTGGGATTTATAGCCGAGGATAGAGTCGCCCACGTAGTTCCAGTGGGGCGCTTCCACGCGGTCAAAGACGACACAGTTTTTGAACTCACACGAATTCCCTGCGATGACGTTATTCCCCATGATGACGTTTTCGCGGATGTAGCAGCCGGGACCGATGAAGCAATCCTTGCCGATCCATGCCGGGCCGCCAATGACGGCTCCAGGATAAATGACCGTCCCGCGCCCGATGCGGACCTGCGGCCCGATGAATGCCTGGCCGCGAACTTCCCCGTCGTTTTGCGGCTCCAAATGCCTCGCCAGCCACGGCGCGATGCGCGGCAGCGCCATCCACACTTCGCCAACGCCCTCGAAGAGCCCTGCGGCCTGCGTCATCCGCAGGTCGAGGTAGTCGGAAACGGGGTGCAACGGCATGGCGCGATCAGACAGTCATGATCTCCGCCTCTTTCTTCACGACGTGGGCATCAATTTCCTTAACGAACTTGTCGGTGAGTTTCTGGATCTCCGCCTCCGCGCGCTCCAGGTCATCTTCGGTGATGGCCCCGTCCTTCTGCGCCTTCTTCACCGCCTCCATGCCGTCGCGGCGCTGGCTGCGGATGCGCACTTTCCCCTCTTCGCCCATGCCCTTGATGCGCTTCACCATTTCGAGGCGACGCTCTTTGTTCATCTCGGGAATGGGAAGACGGATGGCATTACCGTCCACGGAAGGATTGATCCCGATGTTCGCCTCTTTCAGCCCGCGCTCGATGTCCTTCAGCGTTCCTGGATCGAACGGCTTCACATAAATGAGCCGCGGCTCCGGCGTGGAAATGAGCGCGAGCTGCTTCAACTTCATGCTGCTGCCGTAGCTCGTCACGTGGATGTCAATGCCCTCGACGAGACTGGGGCTGGCCTTGCCGGTGCGCACGGTGGAGAACTCATGCAGCGTGTACTCGCACGCTTTCTGCATGTGCTCATCAACTTCGAGAAGATACATTTCGGTGTCCATGGTAGTGAAAGTGGAGGCTGAGAGTGGCAGTCGTCAAATGACAGTGACAAGGTCGGCGGGCAGCGTCGGCTGGTCGGCGACGAGCGTGCCGATGGGTTCGCCGGCGAGGGCTTTGCGGATATTGTCAGGCTGATGCATGTCGAAAACGATGATCGGCTTATGATTGTCCATGCACAGGCTGAAGGCGGTGGAGTCCATAACCTTGAGCTGACGGGCAAGGGCTTCACGGAAATGAACCTGCTCGAAGCGCCGGGCGGAGGGATTCTTCTTCGGGTCGGAGTCGTAGATGCCGTCCACTTTCGTGGCCTTGAGGATGACGTCGGCATTGATCTCGCTCGCCCGCAGCGCGGCGGTGGTGTCGGTGGAGAAGTAAGGATTTCCCGTGCCCGCAGCGAAGATGACGACGCGGCCCAGTTCCAGGTGCCGGATGGCGACGCGACGAATGAACGGCTCGGCCACGGCTTTGAGTTCCAGCGCACTCATCACCCGGGTGGGCACGTCTATGGCCTCCAGCATGGACTGAATGGCGAGGCTGTTCATGATAGTCGCCAGCATTCCCATGTAGTCCGCAGTGGTGCGCTCCATGCCCTTGTTGCTCGCCGTGAGGCCGCGCCAGAAATTTCCGCCGCCCACGACAATGCCGATCTCCAGTCCGCCCTGCCAGGCTGCTTTGATCTGGTGAGCGATGTCCTCGACTATCGGCGGCGAGATATTCTCCATGCTGCCGTCTTCCCGCAGCGCCTCCCCACTCAATTTAAGGATGACGCGCTTGTATGGTTTGCGGGCGGAGGAGTTACCTGATGATTCTGACATAAGCGGTGCTGCGGACTGCCGGAGAGAATCAGGTTCGCCCGGGCTTGCAAAGGAAAATTACTTCGTGCGACGAATGAATCACGCCTTGAGCATTCGGCGCATCCACCGTTATCCATCGCCATCCTTCCATTATCACCGCCCCATGCACATCAACGATATCTTCGCGGCGCACAAAACCACCTTTTCGTTCGAGTTCTTTCCGCCAAAGACCGCGGACGGTGCAGGCAAGTTGTTTGAAAGCATCGCGCAGCTTGAGCCCTGCCGTCCGGCCTTCGTCAGCGTCACTTACGGCGCGGGTGGTTCGACGAGAGAGGTCACGCATGACCTCGTCGTGCGTCTGAAAAAGGAAACCTCGCTCGATCCCGTGCCGCACTTCACCTGCGTCTGTCACCGGGAGCAGGAGATCGCGGAAATTCTCGAGCGCTACTCTGCTGCGGGCGTGAGCAATATCCTTGCGCTGCGCGGCGATCCCCCGCGTGACCGTGTGGACTACGACCGGAGTGCAGACGCGTTCCAATATGCGGCGGATCTCGTGCGCTATATTCGCCGGTTTAACGACACCGGAGCGCATCCCGACCGGCGCGGCTTCGGCATCGGTGTCGCGGGATTCCCCGAGGGCCACCCTATGACGCCGAACCGCCTCGACGAAATGGACCACCTCAAAGCCAAGGTGGATGCCGGTGCGGACTACATCTGCACTCAGCTTTTCTTCGACAATCACCACTTCTATGATTTCCGCGAGCGCTGCGACCTTGCCGGCATCCGGGTTCCGATCATCGCAGGTATCATGCCCATCACGACCTCTCAGGGCATGAGGAGAATGGCGGAACTGAGCGGAGGCAGCGTGTTTCCGGCCAAACTCCTGAAGGCGCTCGCCCGCGCTGGCGAGGATACGGAAGCCGTGCGTCGCGCCGGCGTGACTTATGCCACCACTCAGTGCGCCGACTTGCTGGACAACGGCGTGCGCGGCATCCACTTCTACACCCTCAATCAGTCCAGCGCGACGCGGGAGATCTACGCGAACCTGGGACTGGGAACAGGCGGGGCGGCTTAAACGCCGCCAGTTTTTAGCGTTTCACAAAAGCCCGGCCCGAAGTAGCCCACGCCATTGCTGGAGCCCCGGGACGAACACGCGGGACAAAAACATATTACGCCATGGAGCGGGCCACGGAAGGAAGCCCCCCGCGC
>JANOZA010000233.1:0-3625 GCA_031429155.1 Verrucomicrobiota bacterium
CAGATGATCGCCAAGGGCCTGCACTTTCCCAACGTCACCCTCGTCGGCATCCTCAACGCCGACCTCACCCTCCACATCCCTGACTTCCGCGCCGGCGAACGCACGTTCGCTCTCCTCACGCAGGTCGCCGGTCGCGCCGGCCGCGGCGAACGGCTGGGCGAAGTTGTCGTCCAGACATTCACGCCGCACTCGCCGAGCATTCAGTTTGCGCGGCAGCACGACTACGACGGCTTCGCAGAGCAGGAACTCGAAATACGCCGCCAGTGCGGCTATCCGCCATTCGGCCACGCCGTGCTCATCACCTGCCGCGGCGAACACCAGCGCCGTGCGGAGTTCTCTTTGGAAACGCTGCACAAGCGACTCGCCGAGCAACTGCCCGACGGCATCCTCATGGGCGATCCCGTCCCCAGCCCGCTGGAGCGCAGCCACAATCAATTCCGCTATCAACTCCTCCTCCGCGCCCGGCAGTCGAAGCCGATCACCGAATACGTCAGCCGCATCCTCAAGGCCACCAAGCTCGATCGCGATGTCTTCGTCGTCGTGGATGTGGACCCCGTCTCCCTCGCGTAGAGGTCACGCCACGTAAGGATGCAGGCCCGCCATGCCCCCTTCCCTGCCAAACCCGCTCTCTTTATATCCACCGAACGGACTCATCGGATCGAACTTGTTAAATGTGTTCGCCCACACCACGCCGGCCTTCAGCTTGCGGCTGATCTCAAAAATCCGGCTCCCCTTGTCCGTCCAAATGCCGGCGCTGAGACCATAGCAAGTGTTGTTCGCCCGCTCCACGGCCTCGTCCGGCGTGCGGAAGGTCATCACGCTCAGCACCGGCCCAAAGATTTCCTCGCGCGCGATGCGATGGCTCGCCGTCACGTTTGTGAAGAACGACGGCGGAAACCAAAACCCGCGCCCCGGCAGCGCGCAGTCGCTCTGATACAACTCCGCGCCCTCGGCCACGCCGCCGTCCACCATCTCCCGGATCTTGTTGAGCTGCGCCCGGCTGTTGATGGCGCCAATGTCCGTATTCTTGTCCATCGGATCCCCCAGACGCAGCGTGCGAATGCGATCGCGCAACTTCCGCAGCACCGCCGGAGCCACGCTTTCCTCCACCAGCAGACGGCTCCCCGCACAGCACACGTGGCCCTGATTGAAGTAAATCCCGGCGATGATCCCCTCCACCGCCTGATCAATCGGCGCGTCGGCGAAAATGATATTCGCCGCCTTGCCGCCGAGTTCCAGCGTCAGCCGCTTGCCGCTGCCCGCCAGCGTCTTCGCGATCCACTTCCCCACTGCCGTGCTGCCGGTGAATGCCACCTTATCAATGTCTGGATGTGTCACCAGCGCCGCACCCGTCTCGCGACCGCCGGGCACGATGTTCACTACGCCCTCCGGCAATTCCGCCTCCTGCAATATCTGCGCCAGATGCAGCGCCGTGAGCGGCGTCGTCTCCGCCGGCTTCAACACCACCGTATTCCCGCAAGCCAGCGCCGGCGCGATCTTCCACGCCGCCATGAGCAGCGGAAAATTCCACGGGATCACCTGCCCTGCCACGCCCAGCGGCCTAACCTCGCGCCCGGGGAACGCATACTGCAGTTTGTCCGCCCAGCCCGCGTAGTAAAAGAAATGCGCTGCCGCCAGCGGCAGGTCCACATCGCGGCTCTCCTTGATCGGCTTGCCGCCGTTCATCGTCTCCAGCACCGCCAGTTCGCGCGCCTTCTCCTGGAGAATCCGCGCGATGCGATACAGATACTTCCCCCGGTCCGCCCCTGACATCTTCCCCCACACCTTCACATACGCCCTCCTCGCCGCCGACACCGCCGCTCCGATGTCCGCCGCTCCTCCGTCCGCCACCTGCGCGATCTCCTGCTCCGTCGCCGGATTGATCGTGGAAAACGTCTTCCCCGACGCCGCCCGCCTCCACTTCCCTCCGATGAACAGCCCATACTCCGCCCGCACCGCCGGCTTCACCGACTCCGGCGCCGGCGCATAGTCCCAGCCCGACACAAAGTCGAGCACCGGACTGCGGCGCGAGTGAGCTTTCGGGGCGGCGGGCTTCGAGGGTTTCTTCATCGCCGCGAGTCTATGCAGACTCCGCGGGCGTGCAGGGAAAAGTTTCACCCGCCCGGCCGTTACTCCCGCTTCAACCCGATCTGCTCAGGCGTCGGCTCCCCATTCGTCTCCAGAAACCGCAACGCCAGCGGCAGCAACTCCTCCGTCGGCACCTCCGCCACCGCTCCATTCCTCCACTGAATGACCGGCATTCCGAGGCGGTGATTTTCCAGCACCACGTCGGCGTAAGCGAGGTTCATCGCCCGCAGCGCTCCGATCGTTTCCGGAGGGAAGCTGTTGAGCACAGGAGGCAGTGTAGAGGTGTTCATGGGGCTGAGACTAGGGGCGTTCCGGCAGGCTGTCAAAGAAGGAGGGCACATGCACGAGGAGCATTCCCTCCTTCTCCTCCGCCACGCAGACCGGTTCCTGACCGGAGTTATCGAAGAGCCGCCAGTGATCCACCAGCGGACGATACAGGTGGAAGAGATTCCGCAGCCCCACAGTGAAGCGCCGCTCCTGCACTTCCGGTGGAATATTGTGCCCGCCCTTTTTGACCCGCTGCATCACCCGGCTGCTGGTCACCGCCAGCGCCGGCACCCACAGGAAGTCCAGGTGAATCCGATAACCCGCCTGTCGGGCTTCCTCTAAAAACTTAACATACCCGCGCCCGCTCAAAGTCGTCTCAAAGCAAAACCCCTGCCCGCGCTTCAGCAGTTCATCCAGACGCTCCAGCATAATCCGCCCCGCCCGCAGCGAGACTCCGTCCGGCGCGAAAGGCGAAAGCCCCTGGGCGATCAGGTCCGCATTCACGAACTCAAGACACCTCACTGCGTCAGGTAGAAACCGTTTCACAAACGTCGTCTTCCCGACGCCATTCGGTCCGGCGATGATATAAAGGCTCGGCATGCCCGGTCTTTAAGTCGCCGCCCGCTGCCTGTCCACCCGGCAATCACAAACGGCGGCGGCGCAAAGGCCGGGGAGCCGGATCGGTGAACATCCTGGATGCAATCCTGAGATCTCATGGATTTCCAAACAGAGCGGCCTGTAAGCATCTCAGCGCCCCGCTTCCGGATGAAGCAAAACAACTCCCGCCTCCGGCCTGGCCTCGAAGCAGGTCGCCTCACCGGGCGCGAAGTGCCAGAGTTCCGCGCCGCGGAGCACTTCCGGCGTGAAGCGGTTGCCACTCGCCATTTCGGCGTCCGGCATGGTCACACGCAAATCTACGCCACTGCTGGCGCAGCGCAGAGAGCGGAAGTGGAGGCTGCCCGTCTCCCGGAGGAAAATAGCACCGGTCGCGGAGGGTAGCCGTGGGGTTCAGCCCTGAGCCTTATACGGAAGTATTGCAGGCATTGCCAAGCCGGAGGCTTGCCAGCCATTAGCCGGTGGCTTTGCAAATTCTGTGAATGTTTAAGCCCCTTCCGGAGAGGAACCCCGGAGGGGTTCGCCATGAATAGACTGTATGGCTGCGGCTCGTCGCGTGTCCCGCGGCCAGTGCGCCAGCCTTGATTAGAGGCGGCGTGCCGGCGGTGAGGATACGCGGGTTGTTCCCAAAGGAACAGAGCCGCATGTTTGAGCG
>JANOZA010000234.1:0-5319 GCA_031429155.1 Verrucomicrobiota bacterium
CGATGAAGAGATCGGCGAAGCGGAAGGACTGGAGGAGCTTCCGGGCGGCGGCGGTGTTGAGTTTGCGGGCGGGCATCAGGCGGAGAGTTGCAGAGAGCGAGGAAATATGCCAGAGGGAGGAAGCGACAAGAGAGGCCGGCCCATAGCCGACCCGCATCCTTCAGGGATGCCTTGCCGCTCCTTTTTTGTACGGTCAGCCATTGGCGGTGGAAAGCCCCAGGGAGCACACGATGCGCGGCTCGCGGAGGGCGGGGTCGTGGAGGTTCACGAGGACGAGGCGGTCGTCGCGATGGAGGCCGGTGATGAGGGCGGCGAGGTCGTCGTCGGAAATGCCGAGGCGGAGCTGGCGGTTGAGTTTGTCGGCAGCTTCGGTGGTGAGCGGATGGTCGTAGATGGCCTGGATGGCGGCGCGGATGTGGTCGGTGAGGAAGAGGTCGCCCTGACGGTGGCGGAGGAATTCATTGAGCCGCTCGTAAGCTTTGTAACGGGCACCTGTCTTGCGGCCAAGCTGGCCGGTCGGCGTCTTGCTGCGCTCGTCGTGGACGATGGTGAGAGCTTGGGCGACAAGCGGGTGGTGGTCGGCGCGGCGGGACAGTGCGGGCGTTTCCGCAGTGCAGGCGGCGGCGCGGAGGACGCGGACGGGGGACTCGGTGACGGGCTGGCCGGATTCATCGAGCCAGAGCAGGGCGTCGTTTTCCTGCGCGGTGCGGACATAGACGAGCACGCCGGGTGGCGTGAACGCCAGGCGCTCCGGGTCGGGCGTGTGGGGCTTGGTGGAATAGACGACATCGGGCAGGGCCTCGATCTTCTGGCGCAGCGAGGGATGCTCTTTGATGGCGGCGGCCCAGATTTCGTAGGCTTCGGAAGTGAGATCCACCTCGTCGTCGTCCGGCTCGTCGAGGATGCCGGACTTTTCGTTGTAGAGGTTCTGCAGGCCATCTGCGTCGTCGGCGTGCTGGTCTTCAAAAAACGATTCATCGGAGCCGACGACTTCCTCGTTCTCGTGCAGGCGGTGGAGGAGGCGCTGGCGGAGCTTGATGATTTTCTCCACGCCGTCGGCGGGGAAGAAGGAGTAGCAGAAGATGGAGTCGGCCTTTTGCCCGATGCGGTCCACGCGGCCCGCTCGCTGGACGAGGCGGATGAGCGCCCACGGGAGGTCGTAGTTCACCACGCAGAAGGAGTCCTGGAGGTTCTGGCCTTCGGAGAGGACATCGGTGGCGATGAGGATGCGCGTCTGCTGGCCGGGAGGATGTTGCTTGAGGCGGTCGTTGGATTCCGGCGAAAATTTCCACGCCTGAGCTGCGGGGTTTTCCGACTGCCCGGTGGCGCAGTCCACATCTTCGAGACCAGCGTCGCGCAGAGCGGATGCGAGATAGAGCGCGGTGTCGGCGAACTGCGTGAAGATGAGGAATTTCCGGTCCGTGTGCGTGGTGAGGATGGTGATGAGTGCCTGGAGTTTGAAGTCGTTGGCCTCGCAGGCATCCTTCATGCCGGCGAGCAGACCGTGGAGGGCATCGGCGTCTGTCTGGAGGTGAGCGGTGAGCTTTTTCTCAAACACGTCCGGGCGCAGCCAGCGGTAGGCTTTCTTCTTCGCGGTGATCAGGAAGTCGTAGATGTCGCCGGCCTGGCGGCGGTAGTCGTCCGCGGACCACTGGCCCGGCGGAGGGAGCGGCTGCTCTTCGTCGTCGAGGTTCAATTCGCCTTCGCTGGAGTCGTTGAAATTCGTGTCGAGCAGCGCGGCATACTGCTGGCCGATGGGAACGGGCAGGCCGTTTTGCAGCGCGTGGAGGAAGAGGTAGTTCCGCAAGACATGGCGATGCAGGGACAGGCGGAAGGCTTCGCCGGAGCTTTCGAGGCGCTTGAAGAGATTGGTGCGGCAGAAGCCTTTGAGCCGCTTCCCGGCGCGCGTGAGGTCGTCGAGGATGCGGACTTCTCCGCCAGTGAGGTCGGCGGGGAGTTGCTTCTTCTTGTGGAGCGCGAGGCCGTAACGCGGGAGTTCGAGATGGTCTATGATGTCCACCACTTCCTGGCGGAGGAGCCGTCCGCAGGGATCGCCCGGATCATCGGGATCGCAGCGGAACTTGATGGTGCAGGGCTGGCGCACGGGAAAGAAAACGCGCACGCCGCCCGGCAGAGTGAGGAACGGGCGACCACTGGCCGCGTCGGTCTCCGCGTAGTTGCGGATAATGAAGCCGCGCGTGCGGCGCACCATGAAGAGCCGCATCACATCGCGCCAGTCGTCGGGGTGTTCGCTGACTTCAAACGCGCCGAGTGAGGCCAGCGGCGTGTTCGGATGCTTGAGGCTGAACTGGCTGTCGCCCATTTCCCGGAGCAGCATTTCCGGGCGGATGCCAATGTCCTGCTGCTCGTTGAGAAAGAGGCGGAGTTGATTGCCGAGGTCGAGATAAGACTTGTTGTAGGGCGTGGCGCTGAGGAGGACGACTTTGGATTCGTTCTTCTCGAGGTAGGCGCGGATGGCCTGATACGTGCGGCCCTCGCGGTTCCGGAAGTTGTGGGACTCGTCTATGATGACGAGCCGGTAGCGGGCGAAGTCGGCGTTCAGGTCGCGCAGGACTTCGCTGTGTGACATGACGCGGTGGGCGCGCAGCTTGTAGCGGTGAGCGTAGTCCTCCCACATCGTTTTGAGGTTCTTCGGGCACAGGATGAGCGTCTCCAGGAAATGATCGTCGCCCATGACGCGGGCGATGGCGGAAGCGACACGCGTCTTGCCGAGGCCGACAACATCGCCGACGAGCACGCCGCCGCGTTTGTTGAGATGGCGGCAGGCGAGCTTCACCGCGTTCGCCTGGAATGGCATGAGATCGTGCGCCACATCCGCTGGCAGGCGGAACTCAGCATTTCCATCACGGGCGTCGCGGGAGAGATGCCACGCCATCTTGAGATAAATGTGGAATGGCGGCGTGGTCTCGCCGGCCCAGCTTTCGTCAATGATGGCAGCGAGTTCTGCGGAGATGTCGAGAGACCACGCATCATTCCAGCGGTCTTCAAACCAGCGGCAGAGCTTTTGCGCGGCGTCGCCGTCCATGACATCCACGTTCAACTCGCCCTGCCCTGACAAGCCGGAGAAAGTGAGATTGCTGCTGCCGAGGAAGGCGATGACGGGATGGAACTGATCCTGCCGGTGCGCGAGGTAGAGCTTGGCGTGAAGCGGAAAGCGGAGGTGGAGCTTCACCGCCAGCTTGCCGGCGCGGAGTTGGGAGGAAAGCCGGCGCAGGCCCGCCTGGTCGGCATCGGTAGGCAGGCCGATGGTGAGCTGCCGGCGGAAGTCCGCCGCGATTTCCTTCCGCAACTGGACCGCGCGGCGATTGTCTATGCGGTCCTCCGCCGCGCCGCTGAAGAGGATGGAAAGATCGCGCTCCACAGGCCGCGTCATGCCCACGAGCAGGCGTGCGCATTGGCCATCGCCGCCGGGCCATGCTTCCACCGCGGAGGCCAGGTGCCGCCAGCCTCTGAGGTTGAAGTAGCCCACGCAGAAGTCGCCGCGGTGAGAGATGGCGAGGGCTTGCTGGATGGCAGGCAGGAACGGCGTCTCAATGTTATCGAAGATAGAGGGCATGGAAGAAGTCACTGAATGCACATTAATCCAAGCCGGGCAACTCCCGGAGGGCTAAAAGGATTGCCCGTTCAATCACCGAGGCATGGCCCTCTGCCGCGTTCGTGGACATCGGCGTCCACCAGGATGGCCTCGTCCATGTCAGCCAGTTGGCCGATCACTTCATCAAAGACGCCAACGAAGCCGTCAAAGTCGGCCAGAAAGTTCAGGTCACCGTCACCGAAGTGGACCTCCCGCGAAACCGCATCGCCCTCAGCATGAAATCAAAGCTCGACTTTGAAAAGAAAGAGCGTACGCCCAGCGGCGGCATGAGCAACCCCTTCGGCTGCGATTGGTCAGCGGGCTCTGAAAAACAGCGGCAGGCTTCGCGGGCCCGGCCTCAGCGCTGCATATCACATAGGCTTTGGCGTATCCCGGGTCCATGCGCGCCACCATCGCCGGCAAGCCCGTGGCCTTCCTCCAGTCCCCCGGCATCGCCCACACGACGAAGTCGAAAGTGGAAATTGGCGGCATGGGCAAGGACGGTTTCTTCAATGATCTCCAGATATGGAAGGCGGAGCCAGCCAAGTGACGGCTTGAAGAAGCTGGAGTGGACGCCCAATCTCCACCATGATCAGCGCAGAAGAACTGGTGGGTGAGGAGTGGGCCGAGTGGTATCGGCTGACTCCAGCTCAACGCTGGACAGAGACTTCGCGTCTCTGGCAGACTTACCTTGCACTTGGAGGCTCCCTTGATCCCGAACCCGATACGCAAAGTCCTTTCTTCGATGCGCGAGCACCAGGTCCAGTGCCTGCTCATGGGCGGCCAGGCCTGCGTGTTATACGGCGCAGCGGAACGTAATGCCGCTGAAGCGGCAATCTGATAGCGAAGCCTGACCACGTAGCCGAAGGCAATTTAGCCGCGATACCGATCTGGCGATCCTCGCCACCGAGGAAAACGCGGCACGGCTCCTGAAGGCCATGCGGGCTCTCGACGCCGAGGTCATCGCCGTGCCGCCTTTTCTGCTCCAGCATCTCGACGCGGGGCACGCCGTGCATTTCCGCTGCCGTCACCCCGAAGCGGCAGGCATGAGGGTGGACGTGATGTCCCGCATGAGAGGCGTGACGGACTTTCCCAGGCTCTGGGAGCGGCGCACCACGCTGGAGATGGATGACGGCACGCTGTGCGATCTCCTTTCCCTGGGCGATCTCGTTCAGGCCAAGAAAACCCAGTGTGACAAAGACTGGCCGATGATCCGTCGCCTCGTAGAAGCCAACTATTTTGCCAATCAAGCCGATCCAAGTCCTGAGCAGCTCAACTTCTGGTTCCAGCAACTCCGCACGCCCGAATTGCTGCGTGATCTTGCTCAGGCACATCCTGCTCTCGCGAAGGACGCGGTAGCGACGCGTGCTTTGATCCAATACGCGATCTCTGATGATGTCCCGGCACTCACCCTGACTCTGGAAGACGAGGAGCGTCGGGAACGACTCGAAGACCGCGTGTATTGGCAGCCCTTGAAGCTAGAGTTGGAGCGTCTTCGTCGGCAGTAATCGCTGCCCTGCCGCTACAAGACAGCCGGAAGCCTCTTCGCCACCGCCTGCCGGCGCTCTGGCCATTCGCGGGCTGCTAGCAGCCTGTCGGACTTAGCCCGCCCCGGTTCAGATGCCTGGAAAACCTGGAAATAATAACGGGGCTGCGCGGATCATTCCTGGCCCTGAGGCTGCGGAAGTGCTATAGGACCTGCATGGCCGCCCGATTCATCACCG
>JANOZA010000235.1:0-5312 GCA_031429155.1 Verrucomicrobiota bacterium
ATGCCGGCTGCTTCTCAGGCTATTCCGCCGGTCAAAATCCTCCATCATTTCCGAAAAATGCGGGAAGGGTTTTCCAGAACTTGGCAAGGTTTTTCCAAAATGCTGGAAGGTTCTGGCGAAACCCTGGAAGGTTTTTCCAGGAAGCTGGAAGGTTTTGGCGAGACCCTGGAAGGTTTTTCCAGAAAGCTGGAAGGTTTTGGCGAAACCCTGGAGGGTTTTTCCAGAAGGCTGGAAGGTTTTATCGAAACCCTGGAAGGTTTTTCCAGAAGGCTGGAAGGTTTTGACGAAACCCTGGAAGGTTTTCCCAAAAAGGTGGAAGGTTTTTCCAGGAAGCTGGAAGGTATTTCCAGAACTTGCCAAGGTTTTCGGTAATCTGAGCAATCTGGCACTGAGAAATCAGATGGAAAATCGGACTTAGAATATGCTTTGGGAAAATGTAGCCGACAGCCTGGATAAATTATTTACGGTGGGATTTGTCCTGCTACAGTCGGGGCACTTCTCAACCAACACTCACTCAATGCACATGTTCACTGCACCTCTTATTGTTGCCAACTCATCTCTGTTCATCACGCTCGGAATTATTGCGGGCATCGGACTCATCCTGCTGCTCTGGATCGTCGGACTCTATAACGGCCTCGTGGGCTCCCGGAACAAGTACAAGAATGGTTTTGCACAGATTGATGTTCAGTTGAAACGCCGCTACGATCTCATCCCCAATCTCGTGGAGACCGCTAAGGGCTACATGAAGCATGAAAGCGGGACGCTGGAGGCGGTGATCGCTGCGCGGAATGCCGCGAACACGGCGCGCGGCACTGTGGCCGCAAATCCCGGTGATGCCCAGGCCGTGCAGGGGCTAAACTCCGCAGAAGCCGGTCTGTCGCAGGTGATGACCCGCTTCATGATGCTTCAGGAAGCTTATCCCGACCTGAAGGCGAATGCGAACATGATGCAACTCAGCGAAGAGCTGGCGAGTACGGAGAACCGGATCGCTTTCGCCCGCCAGGCCTACAACGACAATGTCATGGACTACAACAACCGTCGCGAGATGTTTCCGAGCAGCATCGTAGCGGGCATGTTCAATTTCACGGCTGCTCAAATGTTTGAGGTGAAGAATGAAGCCGAGCGCGAAGCCGTAAAGGTTTCCTTCTAACCCCGCGGAGCGGGTTCAACCATTCCTAAAAATGGCCGACTTCTTTCGCCAGCAGGAGGAGGCGCGTGGACGCACGCGGCTCTTGCTTGTGCTCTTTTGTTGCGCGGTGGTCGTCGTCATCGGGCTTACCTACATGCTCCACGGCTTCATTACGCTCTGGGGCAACAAGGTGTGGGCGCCTTCGCTGACGCTGAGCGCGGCCATTGCCGGTGGCATCATCGGTGCGGGCAGCGGGTTCAAGCTCCTGCAACTCTCAGGCGGCGGAGCGACCGTGGCACGGGATCTTGGCGGGCGGCAGTTGGACCACAGCTCGCGTGATCCGGATGAGCGAAAGCTGCTCAATATTGTGGAGGAGATGTCCCTCGCCAGTGGTGTGCCGGTACCGCAGGTCTGGGTGATGGACCACGAGGATGGCATCAATGCTTTCGCTGCCGGTCACAATACCTCGGATGCCGTCATCGGCGTCACCCGTGGCTGCATGACGGCACTCAATCGCGATGAACTCCAGGGCGTCATCGCGCACGAGTTCAGCCACATACTTAATGGCGACATGAAACTGAACCTCCGGCTCATCGGTGTGGTTTACGGCATCCTCGTCATTGCGATCATCGGCGGAGGCATCTTCCGCGTGGCGGCAAGAATGCGTGGCGGCGAAAAGAACAGTCCTCAATTGCCGCTCATGGCCCTCGGGGGCGCGCTCTATGTGATCGGCTACGCCGGCGTGCTTCTTGGGCGGCTCATCAAGAGCGCCGTATCACGTCAGCGGGAATTCCTTGCCGATGCCTCGGCCGTGCAGTTCACCCGCAATCCGGAGGGCATCGCCGGCGCGCTGATGAAGATTGGCGGTGCCAGCTACGGGTCACGTTTGAAGAGCGCCCATGCCGAGGAGGCCAGTCACATGATGTTCGGGAATATCGTGAGCAGTGTGACTTCGCTTTTCGCCACCCATCCGCCCCTGACTGACCGCATCAAAGCTATCATGCCGAATTGGGACGGGAAATTTGTGGCCCCTGCGCCGCCCCGCGCAGGCCAGTCCCGACCGCAGCCGAAAGCCCGCCCGCCGATGCCTGCACCATGGCAGATGGCTGCTGCCGCAATCGCCGCCACTCCTCAGAGTGTCGTGGACCGTGTCGGAAAGCTGAGTGCCGCCGACATAGAGAACGCCGCACGCCTGCGTGAGGCACTGCCACAGGAATTGCTGGACCTTTTGTGTGATCCTGCCGGCGCGCAGGCTGTTGTTTTCGGTCTGCTCATTTCAGGAGATGAAAGCACCGAGGAGGGAGTGCTGGCTAGACTGACTGACGAACAAACGCTCCATGCGGCACGGCAAACTGCTGTCCATGTGGAGTCATGGCACAGCATGCATGCGATTGCCCTCCTTGATCTCGCCATGCCCGCCCTGCGGCGCCTTACGCCGGATGAATATCTCCGCTTCACGGGAATCCTTGACGCTCTCATCGCCAGCGATCAGCAGATTGATCTCTTCGAGTTCATGCTCCAGAGCGTGATGCGCCGGCATCTTGACCGCTGGTTCCGCATGAGCATGCCGGCAAAGCCGGCCTTTCGCAGTTTTCAGCAATTGCTGCCAGAGTTGGAATCGCTGCTCTCGGCTGTCAGCAGCATCGGTTCGGATACTCCGGAGAAGGCTCTGGATGCACTAGCTGCAGGACAGGCATTGCTCGCTGAGTATGGCGTTCACCTGACACTCCAGTCGCGCCCGGTCTCGCTGGAGGATGTTGGGGCAGCGCTTGAGAAATTTGATGCCGCCTCTCCCATGTTGAAGAAGCAACTGCTCATGACCTGTGCAGCTGTCTCCACCAGGGACGGCCAAATCACGAGTGAGGAGGCCGAGATGCTTCGGGCCATTGCCGACACCCTTGATTGCCCGATGCCGCCGATGACGGCGCCTGCCACCGCATGAAAGTCTTCATCGCCGGACTTATTCTCATCGTCCTGTCGGGCGCTGCATTGCTCTGGCAGCGGCTGCAGCATAATGATTTGCCGGTGGCCTCCGAATCAGAGGGGCAGGGGCCGGCGCGCACCACACGGTGCATGGTGTGGAAGGTGCAGCGGGGTAAGGCCATTGTTTGGCTCTGCGGCTCCATCCACACTATGCGTGAGAGCGACTACCCGCTGCCCGCGCCTTACGATCAGGCCTTCGCGGAATCCAAAGTGATCATAACCGACGTCCCTCAGGGCGAAGATAATGACCGAAAGATGCGCGAGGAGATTCAGCGGTTGAGTCAATTGCCCGATGGAAGGCGGCTGTCCGAATTACTTTCCGAAAGGACCCGCGCGGCGCTCGAAACCTGGAGTCGGACCAGCGCTCTTAGCATGGAGAAACTGCAGACGATGAAGCCCTGGATGGCTGCGCTGGCGATCAGCGCCGCTGCGGAAGCTCGCTCCGGCTACCGTTCAGCCCTTGGGATCGAGCGACACTACTCCGCAAAATCCGGGGATCGGCTCAACGTGGGTCTCGCCTCGCCGGAGCATCAGCTTTCGTTCTTCGATAAAGCTGAGCCGGATATTCAGGAGCAGATGATCCTGGATGCTATTGAGGAGGACGCCGCATACGACACCCGGCGGGAACTGCGCACCAATGCATGGAGGGAAGGGGACCCGGCGCGGCTCGCGGCGCTACGGGATGACTCCATGCGCAAAATCAGCTCCCTGGGCAAACTCCTGTTTACTGACCGCAATGCCGAGTGGCTCCCTGTCATCGAGCAATACCTCGATGGCACGGAAACGGTGATGGTGCTTGTCGGCGCCGGCCATCTTTCAGGACGAGGCAGTCTTGTGGAACTCCTCTCGGAGAAAGGCGTCGCCGTCACTCAAATGGAATACACGACGACCCGCCCTGCACCACCCCGCTAAGCTATGGAACTGTTTATCCCGCTCTTCATCATCATCGTCGTTGTCTTGATGGTGGCAGGTCACCAGCAGGCGAAAGCCAGGCGGGCCTTGCTTGCCGGGTGGGCTTCGGAGCATGGCTTCCAGTTCGATGAAACCCGCCGCCACGATGTTGACCAGCAGTTTCCAGGCTTTGAACTCTTCAGGCGCGGATCGGGGCGTTATGGGGAAAACTTCATGACGGGCAGTTGGGAATCCTGTCACCTCACCATCTTCGAATATCACTATCAGACATCTTCCGGCTCCGGGAAGAACCGGCGCACCCAGCACCATCGCTATACCGTCATCATGCTCCAGCCGCCTTTTCCGCTGAAACCCCTTTCCATCAGGCCAGAGGGCTGGTGGGACAAAGTGACGGCGGCTTTTGGCTGGGACGACATTGATTTCGAGTCTGCCGAATTCAGCCGCCGCTTCCATGTTGGCGCTCCGGACCGCCGCTGGGCATTCGATGTGCTCACGCCCCGGAACATGGAGGTTCTCATGGCCCACGAAAGCATTGGGCTGTACATGGACGACCGCCATCTGATGATCCCGCTGCGGGGCCGGATCGAACCGCCCGCGATTCTTGACGCCATTGCCACAGGCATCGCAGTGCTGGATGGCATCCCCACTTTCGCCCGCGAAAATCCCTGACGCTCACCATGGAACACGCACTCATCATTACAGGCGCCATCCTCCTCATACTGCTGCTGTGGATCGTCGGCACCTACAACGGACTCATTCGTCTGCGCAATCACTGCCGCGAGTCCTGGGCGGACATTGATGCCGAACTCAAGCGCCGCCATGATCTCATCCCCAATCTCGTCGAAACGGTGAAAGGCTATGCCGCTCACGAACAACTACTGCTTCAGCAGATCACCGAGTCCCGGGCGAAGGCCAACGCGCATTACGACCGGGTGCGCGATCTCTGTTCCGCAGAGAATGAACTCGTGAGAGGGGTCACGCAAATCTTCGCGGTGGCGGAGAATTATCCCGATCTCAAAGCCGACGGGAATTTTCTCCAGCTCCAGCGCGAACTGGTGAACACCGAGGACCGCATCCAGGCCGCGCGCCGCTTCTTCAACGCAAACGTGCGTGACCTCAACAACCGCGTCGAGATGTTCCCTTCCAGCATCATCGCCGGCATGTCAGCCATTCAGAAGGAGGATTTCTTTGAGGTTGAGAGTCTCAGCATCCGCGAGGCTCCCGCATTGAATTTGTGAAGCTGCCAATTGTTTGAATCGGCTCAGGCGGTGTTCAATTTTTCCCTGCC
>JANOZA010000236.1:0-4657 GCA_031429155.1 Verrucomicrobiota bacterium
GCCTCAATCACGAACCGCCGCCGCTCGGGCGTGCTCCGCCAGGAGGCGAGCAGCGCGGATTCGATTTCGTAGATGGGCAGCGACATAAAGAAATGGAGTCAGGAGGACCAGGAACAGGAATGAATCGCGCGGGATATGGTCGCCGGGCCACAGAGTGCCAGCTTCATGTCAGCTCACTGCCGACTCAACCCGCGTAGTTTCCTACCACTTCCTGCATCTGGCCGAACTGGCGGTCTATCTCTTCAATCAGAGCGGCCTGGACGCGGAAGCGATCGAGGTTGTGGTTCGGGCGGTGAGTTTTGAAATAGACATCGCCGTTGATGTGGTCGGCGAGGAATCGGGTGGCGAGTTCGTAGGTGATGAGTTTGCCGCTAAAGGCGAGCTGATTGATTTCCTCGCTGGTGAGGAAATCGCGCGCGCTGCTCAGATAGCCGCGCACGAGAGCATCGAACATCGGGAGGCGCATCATGACGCGGCTGGGGTCGCGTTCGTCCTCGGCGCAGGAGATGGTGGTGGTGCGCACGAGGTCGCCGAAGTCGTAGAGCACGAGTCCTGGCATGACGGTGTCGAGGTCCATGACGCAAAGACCCTCGCCGGTCTGGTGATCCATCATCACGTTATTGATCTTGGTATCGTTATGCGTGATGCGCTCGGGCAAGGCACCGGACTTTTGGAGATTGAGGAGCACATCGGCGGTGCTCTCCCGCTCCATGACCCATGCGATTTCTTTCGCGACGCTATCCTTCCGTCCGGCGCGGTTTTCATCCACGGCTTTGGCGAACGCATTGAAGCGGCTGCGCGTATTGTGGAAGTCCGGGATGGTATCGGCGAGGCGCTCGCCCTTCATGCTGGAGACGTGCTTCTGAAATGATCCAAACGCCCGCGCCGCCTCTTCTGCGAGGGCGGTGCTGTTGACGTGATTGTGCGCCTCCGCGCCTTCGATGTAGAAATAGGCGCGCCAGTGATTGCCCTCGCTGTCCTCATGCCAGATCCGTCCGTCGCGGCGGGGAACGAGGGTGAGCACTTTGCGGCAGGACTCCGGCTCCCCGGCCTCCTCCAGTCTCGCGGCGATGTGCTCGGTGACGCGCTGGATGTTTTTCATCACATCGGCAGGGCGCGTGAAGATCTCGTGGTTGATGCGCTGGAGAATATATCTGACCTGAGTGCCGGCCTGATTGTAACGAATCTCGTAGGTGTCGTTGATGTGTCCGTGGCCGCACGGTGCGTGGCTCACGTAGTCACCGGGCATGGCAAATTCCCGGGCCAGAGCGCGGATGTCGTAGGTGCGTTTTGCGGGCATGAGTTTGGAAAGTAGAGGCGCGATTGAGGTCGCCGCAGGTTTTGAATGCAAGGAGGAAACCTCCGCCGCGGCCTCGGTCTGTCGCTACCGCAAAAAGAAATACCAGCCCGCCGCGAGGGCCGCGCCGAGCAGCAAGAGCAGGGGCAGGAGCCGCGGGCGGCGGTTCTTTTTCTCGCTCATTGCCGCGCGGATGGCGGCCTGGGCTACGGGCGTGAGGGGCGGGAGCAGCGCCTCCGGTGGCAGCCAGGATGGGGGCTGTTCCGGGGGCGGCGGGGGCGGCGGCGTCATCGCGGTGAGGACTTCCGCGGGGACGGCGTCTTCAGACGGGAACACCGGCTCGGGCTCTCCCGCTCCGGAGTCATAGATCAGCTTCAATTCCCCGGCGGCGATGACGTCGCCGTGTTTCAGCGGTGCCCAGTTCACGAGCGTGCCGTTGACCAGCGTGCCGAGCCCGCTGCCGGCGTCCTCGATAAAGTATCCTGACTCCCACGGCTGGAGGTGAAAATGCACCGCAGCGAGACCGTTGCCTGCGGCGATGGGTATCTCGTTGGCCACAGACTCGCCAATGCTCACGCGGCCGGGGGGCAGGTTGAGCGTGTGGCCTTTCGGAGTGCGCAGTCGGGGCATGGGTGATGACAACAATCAGCTAACCGGATACTCCGTCGCCGGCGGGAGCTGGGGCTGGACTTTGCGTTCCCATATGTAGCGGCGGAGGATGACCTTCAGCGAGGCTGTGAGCGGCACGGCGAGCAGCGCTCCGAGCAGTCCGCCGATGAGGAGCGACCAGAAGAGCACGCTGAAAATAACCGTCAGCGGGTGCAGGCCCACGGCGTCGCCCACGATGCGCGGCGCGGTGACGAGGGAGTTGATTTGCTGCACCACGATGAAGATACCGCTGACAATGAGCGGGTAGGCCCAGACATCCTGGATGCCCCAGAGCGTATTCACGAGCTGACCACTGGCGTCGGCCTTGCCGAAGTGCGCGATGGAAATGGCTACGGCAGCAAACCAGCAGAGAATATTTCCCACGTAGGGGATGAGGCCCAGCATGGCGACAAATACGCCGATAAGCATGGCATAAGGCAGTCCGATGAGCGCCAGGGCGATGCCGACGAAGAAGCCGTCTATCATGCTCACGAGCATCTGGCCGCGGAAGAAGGCGATGAGATAGCCGTTCACTTCATTGAGGCAGTCCACGAGTTCGGCTTTGAATTTCGAGGCGCGCAGCGGGATGTAGTGGCCCCACCCCTTCTTGATAGCGGCGCTTTCTTTGAGAAAGTAATAAAGGTAGAGCGGGACCAGCACGAAGCCGACGAGGTAACCGAAGAGGCCGAGGATGCCCTGCACGCTCTGACTCAGTCCGCCCGTCATTTTGGAGGCGATCTGCTCGCTGTTGGCCGCCACCCATGCGTTCAGCTTGGCTCGCACCCACGACTGATTGGCGGAGCCGGCGAGGCCAGCGGCACCCGGAGCCTTGGCACTGTCGGGCAATTTCAGGATCATTCCGGGCTCGACCTTCAGCCCGGCGTTCATGCCCTCCAGTTCGGCGGGAGTCACACCGTAGTTGGCGGCGATGGTGGTCACCGTTTCGCGCTCGTGCACGGTGTGCGTCATCGGGGGGGCTGCGGGTTCGCTAGTGACGGACGCTGCCTCTGGTTCCTTCTTCGCGTCTTCGCCCCGGAACTTATTCACGAACGTGTCCACGCCATCTATCGTGACCGTTAGGAAGTTCCCGATGCTCCGGGACATGCCGCCCTTCTGCTCTCTCACGAAGTCGCTCACGCTGCTGATCGTCGGGAGCGCCACGGAGAGGAACAGCAGCAGCAGGAACCCGTGAAAGCCACACCACACCAGCATCATGGCGCGGAAGCGCGGCGTCCCGCGGTCCGTGAGCTTCTTCACCAGCGGCTCCAGCAGATATGCCAGGATGCCGGCGAACGCGACGGGCACCAGCACCGGCTGGAGGAATTGCAGCACCGTCGCAAAGACGCCGATGGTATAGACTCCGACGGCTCCGATGGCGAGCATGGACAGCGCCGTGATCGCCACCCACATCATGCGACGCTGAAAATCCGTCGGGTAATCCCGGCGGGGTGGGGTGGCATCGGATCGTCCTGGTTTCATGGGCTGGTCGGGGAGCCTGCCAGTAGTCGCGCGGTTCTTTAGTTCAAGGAGCAGATTAGGGACGCGCGTGGAGCGGCGCGCTTCCAGCCGCCGTCATAACCATCCGCGCAGCGTCTCTATAAAGGCGGGCGATGTCCCTGGCGGCCACTCTGCGCTGCACGCGGTCTTTCCGGAAAAGTGGCTCCTCCGTCGCGATTGGCAACGGCGGCTGGAAGCACGCCGCTCCATGGGCGGCGACCGTCAACTCCATGCGCGCCAGGGGAGCTTCATGGCGGCGTAGCGGAGGTTCAGCCACTCCGATCCGGGCGCGGGGCGAAGGGCGGGGACGATCCGGTAGAGGCGCCCGAATCCCTGCTCCACCACCTTCGCCTTCAGCAGGACGAGCATGTGCTTCGAGGCCGCGCTGGGCTTCACCCCGGCGGCTCCGGCGAGGTGGTGGACCGGCAACCATTCCGTCCGGCACAGCATCGCGAGGATCTTCCAGCGCGCGATGTTGTTCAGGACCAGCACAATGTCTTCAAGCTGGCCGGACCACGGCGTCTGGGGTGGGATTGGGGATTCCGGCATTGGTTTTATTTTGAAATGGACTGGATTTTACGCGATCTGGACCACCATTAGCAGCTTCTGGAGGCGTGGCAAGAGAATCTGGACTCCTGTAATGAGTATCTGGAGGCGCATCAGCAGCATCTGGAGTGGCGATAAGATAGTCTGGACTCAACCAAAGGGCGTCTGGACTACACAAATGTCTGTCTGGATGCCCAAAATGAGCATCTGGACCAGTAATATGGGTCATTTTATGCTGCTTTGCGGTATAAACCGTGGTCCCCACGCGCCATCGGCCCCAGAATGCCGGACTGGAAGGGGGCCCGTTCCCAAAAGTCCCCCACCCACCACTGCCCTGCGGCCTCCTGAGGGAACGTTGATCAACGGGACGTAGCTCGACTTTCCAAAGTCGAGTCCCCGCAGCACTCGACATTGGAATGTCGAGCTACGCTTAAACAAAGGTCCCCCACCCACCCCTGCCCTGCGGCCTCCTGAGGAAACGCTGTTCAACGGGACGTAGCTCGACTTTCCAAAGTCGAGCCCCCACAGCACTCGACATTGGAATGTCGAGCTACGCTTAAATCAGCGCCCCCCTAAATCTCCGGCTTCGCCCGGCGGAGCCATCCCCTCGCAGGGGCTCAGGCGATCAATTCATTCACGACCTTGCCGTGGACGTCGGTCAGGCGGAAA
>JANOZA010000237.1:0-11122 GCA_031429155.1 Verrucomicrobiota bacterium
CCTTGAAGCGTTCGACGCTGTCATGGCGGACGCTGCTGCCCAGGGGGTGACCCACCACGTCTGCATCGGCGATGTCGTCGGCTACAATGCCAACCCGCACGATTGTGTGGCCAAACTCCAGGAGCTCGGCTGCCCGGTGGTAAAAGGCAATCACGACGAGGAAGCCAGCGCCGACACGGAAATCGTCGGCCTCAATCCCCTCGCTCAGGCCGCCCTCGAGTGGACCCGCAAGGCCTTGAGCGATGAAGACAAGCTCTGGCTGCGCAACCTCCGCATGGTCCGCCAGGTGCGCGACTTCACCATCGTCCACAGCACGCTCGATACCCCGACCAGCTGGGCCTACGTGATGAATAAGTTCGACGCCATGGCCAGCTTTAGCTACCAGTTCACTCAGGTCTGCTTCTTCGGCCACACCCACACCCCGCGCGTCTATGTGAAAGGCGTCACCGTCACGCTGGAAAACACCGAGACTGTCCGCATCGAGCCGGGCCGAAAATATTTCATCAATGTCGGCAGCGTTGGCCAGCCGCGCGACGGCGACTGGCGCAGCGCCTACGCCGTCTATGACCACGACAACCAACAGGTCTATATCCGCCGCGTCCCCTACGACATCGCCACGGCGCAAAAGAAGATCCGCGCCGCCGGTCTGCCGGATCAACTGGCCGAGAGGCTCGCGCTCGGAAAGTAAGCCGGCTCTGGCTTACAGCCCTACGGCGATGGTCTTGCGCCCTGTATAGTAGCTGGTGCTGCTCGTGTGATCCATCCGCTCGATGATTTCGTGGTCATGCTCGTGCTCGTGCTCCAGCTTCTCGATCTTTTCATGCTCCTCACGGAGATGATATTCGAGCGCGTCCACACGCTTCTTGAGCCGCTCCACTTCTGAAACGAGCGCGCGGATGACGGGATGATCTGCGATATTGGGGTCCATATGCTTTTGACCGGGCGAATGAACACCGGACACAGCTATCCTGCCACAGCCCTCAGCGGCGGACAACTTCGCATCGGCTGATTCGAGCCTAAGGGAATCCCCGATGCCGTGGGCACCCGCCGCGGATCACAGCCCGCCAAATCTCCGGCTCCGCTTCTGGTATTCCCGCACCGCGTCGTAGAGGTCCAGCTTCTGGAAATCCGGCCATAACTTTTCCATCACCACGATCTCCGCGTAGCTGATCTGCCAGAGCAGGAAGTTGGAAATCCGCATCTCCCCGCTGGTGCGGATCAGCAGGTCAGGATCCGGATAGTAGCGGGTATATAGATGCTTGCTCAACACGTCCGGCGTGATCATGGCCTCGTCGAGATGCCCCTCTTTGACGTGGTGCAGGAGGCTGCGAATGCCGTCCACGATTTCCTCCCGCGCCCCGTAACTCAGGGCCAGGATCATCGTCACGCCGGTGTTCTTGCTGGTAGTCTCGATGCTTTGATGAATGCGCTGCTGCACCGCCTCCGGCAGGTCCGTCAGCCGCCCGATCGCCTGAAGGCGCACGTTCTTCTCCATCATCTCCGGCGTGCGCTCTTTTAGGAATTTATCCAACAAAGTCATCAGCGCCGCGATCTCCGTCTTCGGACGCCGCCAGTTTTCCGTGCTGAAGGCATACAACGTCAGGAACTCCACCCCCAGATCATCGCAAGCCTCCACACAACGGCTCACCTCATCCGCACCGGCCCGGTGACCACGCGTCCGCTTCCAGCCGAACTTCTTCGCCCACCGCCCGTTGCCATCCATGATCACCGCGATGTGCCGGGGAATTTTGTCGGACTGGATTCCTGACGGCAGGGCTTTCATGGCGGATCAGGCCACCAGCGTCTGCTCGCGGTCGGGGCCGACTCCGATAAGAGAAATGGGGAGTTCCGTGAGGTCGCTCATGCGTTCGAGATAAGCGCGGGCGTTCTTCGGGAGGTCGGTGATGCTGCGGGCGGCGGTGATGTCGGAGTTCCACCCTGGCAGGGTTTCATAAACGGGGGTGCAGCGGGCCATTTGGTCCACAGTGGCGGGGGGCTCGGTGAGGCGCTCGCCGTCGAGTTCGTAGGCGACGCAGACCTGGATGTCGGAAACGCCGTCGAGGCCGTCGAGATTGGTGACGGCGAGGTCGTCGAGGCCGTTGATGATGCCGGCGTAGCGGACGAGCACGGTGTCGAGCCAGCCGCAGCGGCGCGGGCGACCGGTGGTGGCGCCGAATTCGCGGCCCATGTTATGAAGGCGGACGCCGAGGGCGTCGTTCTCAGCCACGAAGGGGCCGCTGCCGACGCGGGTGGTGTAGGCTTTGCAGACACCTACGACGCGGTCAATTTTCCGCAGCGGCGCGCCGGTGCCGGTGATGGCGCCGCCCGCGGTGGTGTTGCTGCTGGTGACGAAGGGATAGGTGCCGTGGTCTATGTCGAGGTAGGTGCCCTGCGCGCCTTCGAAGAGCAGGCTCTTGCCGGCTTTCACGGCGTTATAGACGAGCATGGTGGTATTCGCGCGATAAGGTGCGAGGCGGTCGGTGGCGGCAAGGACTTCGTCCGCGACCTGGCTGGCGTCGAGTTTCCCAAGGCCGCAGGCGGCGAAGAGTTCGTTGCACTCCGCGACGCGCTCGCCCAGCCGCTCGATGAAAATGGCTCTGTCCGCGACATCAATGAAGCGAAAGCCGCGACGCTCGACCTTGTCCGCATACGCCGGACCGATCCCGCGGCCCGTGGTGCCGATCCTCTTCGCGCCCAGCAATACTTCGCGACGCTGATCGAGTCCCCGGTGATAGGGCATGACCAAGTGCGCGCGGTCCGAGATGGCGAGATTGTCGGGTGAGATGCTCACGCCCTGTTTGGCGAGCTTGTCTATTTCCGCCGTGAGGCCCGCAGGGTCCATGACGACGCCGTTGCCGATGACGCAGCGCTTATTCTTCCACAAAATGCCGCTGGGAATGAGGTGCAGGACGTATTTCTCGCCGCCCTGAATGACGGTGTGCCCGGCATTGTTCCCGCCAGCGCCGCGGACGACCATGTCGGCGGTTTCCGTGAGAAAATCCACGATCTTTCCTTTCCCTTCGTCGCCCCACTGGGCGCCCGTGATGATGACATTCGGCATGATTATTTCTGAAATGGCTGGGGGGTAAAACAGAAGCGGGCAACGGATGTTGCCCGGCTTCGGAAAATAAAGGTGGCGACAGAGCCGCCCCGGGGATCACATATTGAGCAGGGCGAGCGCGGAGGCGATGACGCAAAGCACGACGCCAATACAAGCCACAGCCTTCAGGGCGGAACCGGCGGGGTCCTTCGCTTTACCCTTCTTTTTGAATGGTGCGTCATTAGTGAAGCCCGTGGGGGCTGCACCCGAATCAAGGAGTTGTGTATCACTGCTCATGGCATCGAGTCTTGGAGCCCCGGCGGGCGGAGGCAAGAGGATTTTGCCCGGCGCTCACACCTTGCCGAAGATCGTCTGGCCCGTGCTGCGGAGGTCATCGCAGGCCTCCTTCATGCGGACGCAGAGTCCCTCCTCGCCCTTCTTGAGGTAGCCGCGGGGGTCGTAGAGTTTCTTGTCGCCGACTTCGCCATCTATCTTGAGCACGCCGGCGTAGTTCTTCATCATGTGGTCCACGATGGGGCGCGTGAAGGCGTACTGGGTGTCGGTATCAATGTTCATCTTGATGACGCCGTAGCCCAGCGTCTCGCGGATTTCCTCCAGCGGCGTGCCTGAGCCGCCGTGGAAGACGAGATCGAACTTCGCGGCCGCGCCATACTTGTCGGTGACGGCCTTTTGCCCGTCGCGGAGAATGGTCGGCTTGAGTTTCACGGCACCGGGTTTGTAGGCCCCATGCACATTGCCGAAGGTAGCGGCGAACATGTAGCGTCCGTGGCCGTTGAGCGTTTCATACACCGCGAGCATGTCCTCGGGGGTCGTGTAGAGTTTGTCGGCAGAGACACCGCTGGTGTCATGACCGTCCTCTTCGCCACCGACGACGCCGGCTTCGACTTCGAGCACGATCTCGTTTTCCGCACAGAGCTTCAGGAGTTCCAGGGAGAGCGCCATGTTCTTGTCCAGTGGCAGTTCCGAGGCGTCGAGCATGTGAGAGGTGAAAAGGTTGTTCAGTCCTGCCGCGCGGCGCTTTGCCGTCTCGGCAATGAGGGGACGGAGGAAGGAATCCACGACCTTTGGCTGACAATGGTCGGTGTGCAGGCCGACGAGCACGTCATACCTTTCGGCGAGCCGGTGGACGGCTTCAGCCAGGACGATGGCACCGAGGGCCATGTCTTTCACCGCCGTGCCGCTGGCGAACTGCCCGCCGCCGGTGCTGACCTGGATGATGCCGTCGCTCTTCGATTCCGCGAAGGCCTTGAGCGCACCATTGATGGTCGGCAGAGACGTGACGTTGATGGCTGGATACGCGTAGTCGCCCTGCTGGGCGGCATCGAGCATGGCGGCGAATTGCTTGGGAGTGGCGACGGGCATGAGTGTGGAATTTAAGTGCTTGAGCTTTCGCATGAAGCACCCGGCGTACCCTCGCAACGGCTTTCTCCGCACCTCATCTTCACCGCCCTTGCTACATGGGTGCCGCTAATATGTTCAGGTCATGTCCAGCACCGATCAAAACCCCTACGCCACGCCCGCCAGCTTCCTCGCGGACTCCACCGATGCCCTGGCCCCTCATTTGGAAGGCATCGTCTTCCCGCTGAAGTTCACTTTCCGCATCCTCACCTTCGCACCGCGCATGGACGTCGTGGACGCCACCGGGCGATCGGTGCTGCACGCCCGGCAAAAGTTTTTCAAGTTCAAGGAGCACGTCGAGATTTACACCGACGCCACCCGCACCACGAAACTCGCGGACATTCGCGCCAACAAAATCATAGACTGGTCGGCGCGTTACAATTTCACCGACGCCTGGGGCGGCGAGATCGGAAGCTTGGGCCGCAAAGGCTGGCGCTCCATCTGGCGGGCCCACTATGAGGCCTTCAATCCCGGGGACTCGGCGCCTGACTTCGTCATCCGTGAGGAAAACCCGTTCGCCAAAGTCATGGACAGTATCTTCGGCCAGATTCCGTTCGTGAACTTCCTCACCGTCTATCTGTTTCACCCGCGCTATCTCGCCACCCGCTCCGGGGGCCAGGCTGCGCTGCGCCTGCATAAGCAGCCCGCTTTCTGGCAGGGCAAGTTCAGCATCGAACAAGTAAGCGATCTCTCCCCGCGCGAGACCATGAACCTGCTGCTCTCCTTCATCATGCTGACGCTCCTCGAGCGGCGCAGAGGGTGATCCAGGATTCTTCCCTGCCTGCTTGTCAGCCTTACCGTGGCAGCAGATGGAACTACCGGCATCCATGCGGGTGCATGATTCCACCCCACCCTGGCATTGGATCCCTGGACCGCGAAGTTGCAATTCGCCACACCCTGCGAGCCATCCGCTGAGTTCCGACCAGCCGAGGCGAAGCCCAACTTCGCGTTCTTCACCAGTTCCCCCGGCTGCGCATTCACCGTCCACGGCCCGCTGTCCGTCGCAAACTCCATCAGATTCACCACCCCGTCGCGATCCGGATCGCTCAGATCAGCCCCGGCTCCGCTGTTCGCCGTCGAGCCAAAGCAGGTCTGCCGCCACACATCCAACTCTGGCGTCGCCCGCATCCCGGTCAGAAGAATCTCGAATGGATTCTCGACCTCGTCATTGCTCGCAATGTTCAGTGTCGCCATCCGCGCACCGCAGTTGACCCCGCCTGCTTCCCGCGGCACACTTGATGCCATGACCGCCTCGGACATCATTCAGCAAATCGAAACCCTGCCCACGCCGGAGCAGGAGGAAGTAGTGCGCTTCGTCATTCGACTTGGATTCCGTCGCCGTCTCACGCCGCCGGAACTCGGCGACCTCGCCAACCGGCTCGCCGGCGCAGAGGATGCCGTGGAAGCTGCGGCCCTGCGGGAGGAAATCATCCAGGGATTCTACGGCCACCCCTCCCATGCCTAAAGTCCGCCGCGCCGGCCTGCCGCCCGCCCTCCTGCGTCACCTCCTTCATCGCATCGAGGAACGCAGCGTCGGCCCTGATCAACTGACACTGCTCGCCGCGTGGCTTGATACCGAGCCGGAAGTTCCGGACGGACGCTGGTTCAAACGCTTCCCCGCTATGACCATCTGCGGCGAAGGAGAACTGGTCCGCACCTTCCTCACACCGGAACAGGCTCCCATCGGCACACTACTGCCTTGAATGAACTACCGGCTCATTTTCACTCGGCAGCCTCTGCGTCCTCCTGTTCAGATTTTGCTCCACTCACAGCCGCGACACCCGCAGCCGCACGAACCGCTTCCCGCTTCCACCCGCAGGAAGCGTGGACTTCATCACCTGCATGACGCTGCCATCGGTGAAGAGCACCGTGCTCACTCCCGCCGCACTCCACGGCCCGGTCAGCGATTCGCTCCACTCCACGGCATACGAAATTTCCGCCAGCGCCGCCTTCCGTCGCGGCCAGGTGAATTCCAGACTGCTCCCGTTCTTCACCAGTTCCCCCGGCTGCGCATTCGCAGTCCACGGCCCGCTGCCGGTCGCAAACTCCATCAGATTCACCACCCCGTCGCGATCCGGGTCGCTCAGATCAGCCCCGGCCCCGCTGTTCGCCGTCGAGCCAAAGTAAGTCTGCCGCCACGCATCCAGTTCCGGCGTCGCCCGCATCCCGGTCAGATTGATGTCGAAGGGATTCTCGTCCTCATCGTTGCTCGCAATGTTCAGCGTCGTCGTGCGCGCTCCCGGTCCACCCGGCAAAAAGAAGACCTGGAATGTCGTCGCCGTTCCTGGTGCCAGCGTCGTCGCGCCCAGATCCCAAATCGAAAAGTCCCCCGCCGCCGTCCCTCCGTTGAGCGTCACCGCGATGCCGCTTAAATCCGCCGTCCCCGTGTTCCTGATGGTGAACGTCCGTCCGGCGCTGGTCCCGCTGGGCACCTTGCCGAAATCCACAGCCACACTGCTCCCGTCCACGCGCCCCGTCCCGGCGGGCTGCTCCACCACGATCTCCGGCACCGCCCGGCCCGTGCCCGTCAGATTGATGTCGAAGGGATTCTCGTCCGCATCGTTGCTCGCGATTTGAATGGCCGCCGTGCGCACGCCGGCCGCCGCAGGGTTGAACGTGACCGTGAACGTCCTGCCCGCACCGGCGGCCAGTGAGGTCACTCCCAGCGCGCTCACCGTAAAGTCCGCAGCGTTGGTGCCATTTTTGCTGATCGCCAGCCCGGTCAGCGGACCCGTCCCGGCATTGCGCACCGTGAACATAAGCGATGCATTGCTGCCCAGATTCACCGTGCCCAAGCTGATCGTGTCATCCCCATCCAACAGCCCCTGACCGGCGGGCTGCTCCACGGCGATTTCCGGTGCCGTGCCCGTCCCCGTCAGCACGATGTCGAACGGGTTCTCATCCGCATCATTGCTCTCAATGTGAATCGCCGCCGTCCGCGGCCCGGTCGCCGCAGGATTGAAAGTCACGGTGAACGTCCGGCTTCCCCCCGCCGCCAGAGGGGTCCCCGTCAGTGCGCCGATGGTAAAGTCGCCGGCCTCACTGCCATCCTTCGTGACCGTCAATGCGGTGAGTGAATCCACCCCGCTGTTGCGAATGGTGAATGTCAGCGGCCCGCCCGTGCCCACATTGAAACTGCCAAAGTTCACCGTCGCCGTTCCGTCCACCAGGCCAGTGCCCGACGGCTGCTCGACCGCGATTTCCGGGTTCACCCCGGTTCCCGTGAGATTGATGTCGAACGGATTCTCATCCGCATCATCACTCGCAATGTGAATCGCCGCCGTCCGTGTGCCTCTCGCCGCCGGGTTGAAAGTGACGGAGAACGAAGTGCTCTCGCCCGGCGCGAGCGAAGCCACCGGAAGACTGCCCACGCTGAAATCGCCCGCGTGACTGCCATCCTTGCTGATTGCCAGCCCACTCAGCGGCCCCGTGCCCGTATTGCGAATGGTGAACGACAGCGGCGCGCCAAACCCCAAGTTCACAGTTCCAAAATCGCGAGTAGTTCCGTCCACGAGGTTGGTTCCGGCTGGCTGCTCGACCATGATTTCGGGAGCATTTACGGTGAGCACAAACGTATCGCTGGCTGATGACGATCCGTCGTTCACAGTGAGAGTGATGATCGCGGAGCCTCCCGCGTTGGGCGTCACAGGCGTGGCGGTGATAGTGCGATTTGCGCCGCTGCCTCCGAAGATGATGTTTGAAATTGGTACCAACGACTCGTTGCTCGAACTTCCCGTGACCGATATTAAGCCAGCAGCCGTCTCAACATCGCCGACTGTGAAGGCCAGCGCGCCAGTATTTGCGTCGTGATTGACGGTTTGATCTGAGATGCCCGTTATCGTCGGCACGTCATCCACGGCATTGACTGTGAGAAGAAAAGTGTCGCTGGCGGTCAGCAAACCGTCGCTGACGGTGACAGTGATGGTAGCAGTCCCATACTGGTTCGCTGCCGGTGTGACTCTGAGAGTGCGGTTTGCGCCGCTGCCTCCAAAGTTGATGTTGGCGTCCGGCACCAGGGCCAGGTTGCTCGAACTACCAACGACCGTCAGTGAGGCGGATGAAGTCTCCATGTCACCGATGGAAATCGCCAGTGCATCTGTCCCCGTGTCTTCGTTGACGGTCTGATTGCTGATGTCGCTAATCGTGGGAGCGTTATTCAAACCGGTGCCTGTGAGATTTATGTCAAACGGACTCTCGTCAGCGTCGTTGCTGGCGATGTGAAATGCGGCGGTCTTGATGCCGGTACTTAAGGGAGCGAACTTGACCGTGAACGCAGTACTCCCGCCGTAGCCGGTGAGAGGTGGAGTGGGATTTGTTGTGACAGTGAACATGGCTGCATCCGCACCATCCTTGCTGATGGACAGGCCCGTCAGATCACCGCATCCCGTGTTCTTGATCGCAAAGGTAAGGCTGGCATTACCGCCCGTCAGCACTCCGGCAAACGTCACGCTGCCGCCATCAGCGATGCCCGTTCCTGCAGGCTGTTCTACTGCGATTTCAGGAGGTGCGCTTTGGGAAACTGCAAATGAGGTCACTACCTCGGTCAGCCCCGAACTGCCATTGCGGATGCCACCAGCAGTGCGGCCGCGGGCACGCACTCGCCCATTGGAAGGCAGGCAAAGGCCCGTCAGTTCCCAGCCACCAGAGATGCGTACCCCAAGGCCGAGCGGGATCCAACTCCCGCCGTTATCAACTGAGACTTCAAAAGTCACCTGCTCGACTTCTGGCGACGTGCCTCCCCTCAACCACTGCACCCTGGCATTGCTTGGAACAGTGAGACTCTGAGTCGCCGCATTGTTTCCGAGCCGCGTGATAAATTTGTAAGTATGATTGACCGTGACAGGGAAACTCCCGCCCATCAGAATCTCCCCGCCAGCCTGCTGTACCACGCCCCAAACCATTTCGTTCGCGTTGGCACCAGTGTTGAATGCTGATGCACTCTCCCGTTGACCATCGGGCAGCAGTCGGACGACTCCGTACATCGAAAAGAGAAAACCTGTCGCTAAAATCTTTCCATCCGACTGCACCGAAAGGCTTGTCACGTTGGCGGTCGAATCCGTTGGAAAATTAGCGTTGAAAGTCGCCGTGGTTTCCACGGTGCCGTCCCCGTTAAGCCGTGCGATTCCCCTGCGTGCCACCCCACTTACGTTGACGAACGTACCGCCAAGGAGAATCTTGCCGTCAGGCTGCACAACCAAAGCGTTGACAGTGCTGTCTGCCCCCGTGCCGGCGTTAAACGTAGTCGTACTTTCTAGAGTGCCGTTTGAGTTGAGTCGAGCAATTCGGTTTCGTGATTGACCGTTCACACTGGAGAACTCTCCACCGAGGATAATCTTGCCGTCGAGTTGAACCGCGCAGCAGAAAACGCCGCCATCTGTGCTGAGGCCGGTCCCCGGATTGAAAGTGGATGTGCCCTCCAAGCCACCGTTCACGTTGAGGCGGGCGATGCCTCTGCGAGCCTGTCCGCTCACCGTGGTAAAGTAGCCGCCGAGCAGAATCTTCCCGTCTGACTGAACCGCCAGAGCGATGCCGGCCCCGCCTGGGCCGCCACTTGGGCCAGTGCCCGTGTTAAATGTAGCCGTGCTTTCCACACTGCCGTCGGCGTTCAGCCTCGCAATTTGATTTCGCGGCTGCCCGTTCACAGTGTTGAAGCCACCGCCAATCAGGATTTTACCATCCGCCTGCACGATCAAGCTGCTGACACTGCCAACGAGTCCCGACGTTTCGACCCCTGAACCGGGATCGAAGGTAATATCCAGACTCCCATCGGCATTGAGACGTGCGATTCCATTGCGGGTCTGCCCTCCGACGCTGGTGAAGTATCCGCCGATCAGAATTTTGCCATCCGGCTGAACCGCCATTGCATTCACGCTGCCACCCGCGTTTCCGACTACGTTCGGATTGAATGCTGCATCAAAATTGCCGGCAACCTGAGCGTGGAGCGGAAAAGCAGCAGCCACCCCGACCAGCCAGACGAAGAGTCCCATGAGGAAGGCGCACGCTGAACGCGGAGGACGAATGGTGGTCGCGGCTGCTGGCATGACACTCGGGATTCGATTGGGGTGACAGGAGAGATTCCTGAGGAACCATTCGGAAAGTGAGTCCATCCGCAAGCAGCCAGACCGCCACGCCTACGAAATGAGCTTGGCCTCCAAAGTGAGGGGGATGCGCTTAGACTTGCCTTAGTTTCTCAGCAAGTTTGGACCGTAATGTCGTGAGGCCCTCTTCATTCCCGAGGTAGGCAAGCACCCGATGATGAGATGCATCGAATGGTACGTCCGACAGGCTTTGCGTGATCGGAACGACCAGTTTGCCAAGCGTGTGAGCGATCCCAGTCTCATACATCACGTTTGAGTTCTTGCCCGTGAAATCCACGATCACTACGCGTGCCCTGAAGATAAGCGAAAAAATGTCCTGAATTATCGTGGAGGACTCCCAAATGTCGTCAGCCCGCAGGCATTGGAAGGAGGCGTCACGGCAAGCGGTTTTGATTGCAGCATGAACTCCATCAAACGAAGCGCTAAAAGGCATCATCACGGCGACCAAGTCGTCTTGCACATGAACGTCAGGGATTTCGAAAACATGGGGAGCGAACGTAATTTTTCGCGCCGCAGGTTTAGCGCTGACGTAGGTTGTCTCCCCTAAGTATTTGCGATCCAATAA
>JANOZA010000238.1:0-10304 GCA_031429155.1 Verrucomicrobiota bacterium
CGCGGACGGCGCGCAGGACGGTGAGGCCGCCGACGCCGGAGTCGAAGATGCCGATGGGGAGGGAGTTCATGCGTGGCGCGGTGGAGATGTGAGGGCGGCGGAGGCGGCTCCGCAGGCGCCGGCCATGTCGCCGAGGGTGGCGGGAATAAGGGGGACGCGGCGGCCGTCGAGGAGCCATTCCATGTCGTCGAGCGCGGCGTGGAGCGGGGTGAGGAGTTGGTCGCCGGCGGCCATGATGCCGCCGCCAAGGATCACGGCGGCGGGGTCGAGGACGTTGATGAGGCTGGCGATGCCGGCGGCGAGGGAGCGGATGCTTTTATACCAGATGGCTTCGGCCCATTTGTCGCCGGCCTGCATGGCGGCGAGGAGGTCGCGGGTCATGGTGAACTTTCCGCCGCTGCGCCGGGAGATGTTGTGATTGCCGATCTCGTCTTCGAGGCTGCCGGGGGTGCGGAGGATGTCAGGAGCGCCCGCGGGATCGAGGCTGATGTGGCCGAGGTGTCCGGCGCGCCCGGCGTGGCCGGTGATGAGTTTGCCGTCGCTGAGTATCGCGCCGCCGACGCCGGTGCCGAGGGTGAGCAGGAAGCAGTCGCGGAGGCCTTTGGCCGCGCCGCACCAGACTTCGCCGAGGAGCGCGGCGTGGGCGTCATTGAGCACAGGGACCGGATGCGGGCGCTGGAGGAAGTCGGTCCAGTCGAGGCTGACGAGTCCGGCGAGGCGTCCGGGCATTTCGCAAATGGAGCGCGCGTCCTTTGCGGCGCGTCCCGGGGCGGCGAGGCCGACGCGCTCAATGGGCGTGCCGGTTTCCTTTTCCAAAATGGCGAGGGCATCGCGGACGCTCTGCGGCCAGTCAGCTCCGCGAAGGGCTTCGCCAGGCGTGAGCGTGGAAGTGATGAGGCGGCCGTTTTCGTCAAACGCCGCGGCTTTGATCTGCGTGCCTCCGATGTCTATGCCGGCGAGCATCAGGACTGCTTTGGGGATTTGCCAATCATGAGTGTGGCCCAGCCGGCGATGAAGAGGACGCCGCCGATGGGGGTGACAGGGCCGAGCCATTTCCACTGGAGGGCGGCGAGGAGGTAGAGGCTGCCGCTGAAGAGGATGATGCCGCCCGCAAAGAGCCACCAGGCGCGCAGGCTGCCCTGAGTGACGGCGAGGAAATAGAGGACGGTCGCGTGGATCAGGTGGTAGAGGACGGCGGTTTTCCAGGTCTCCATGCCGTTCGGTGAAGCGGTGAGGATGTCTTTCAAACTGTGGGCACCGAAGGCTCCGAGCGCGACGCCGAGCATGGCGAAACCGGCGGCGATTCTGGCGGCGAGGGAGTGGGTCATGATGGAGTGATTTGAATAAGGAATGCAGGAATGCAGGAAGGAAACAGAGCAGAGAGCGGAGATTTTTCCTGCCTTCCTGCCTTCCTCATTATCCTTCTGCTCATCAGGGGACGCGCGGGAATTTCTTGAAGTCGGGCTTCCGCTTTTCGATGAAGGCGTTCTTCCCCTCTTTGGCTTCCTCGCTCATATAATAGAGGAGCGTGGCGTTGCCGGCGAGGTCGAGGAGGCCCATCTGGCCGTCGCAGTCAGCGTTGAGTGCGGACTTGAGGCAGCGGAGGGCGAGCGGGCTGTGCTGGAGGATTTCGCGCGCCCATTTCACGGTCTCGGTTTCCAAATCGGCGAGCGGGACGACGGTGTTCACGAGGCCCATCTCCAGCGCCTGCTGCGCATCATACTGGCGGCAAAGGAACCAGATCTCGCGGGCCTTTTTCTGGCCGACAATGCGGGCGAGGTAGCTGCTGCCGAGCCCGCCGTCGAAGGAGCCGACCTTCGGCCCCGTCTGGCCAAACCGGGCGTTGTCCGCGGCGATGGTGAGGTCGCACACGATGTGGAGCACGTGCCCGCCGCCGATGGCGTAGCCCGCGACCATGGCGATGACGGGCTTGGGCAAGCTGCGGATTTTCTTTTGCAGGTCGAGGACATTGAGCCGCGGCACGCCGTCTCCGCCGATGTAGCCGGCATGGCCCCGGACTTTCTGGTCGCCGCCGGAGCAGAAGGCCTTGTCGCCTTCGCCGGTGAGAATGATGACGCCGATGTCCGGGTCCTCGTGGACGAGGTCAAAGGCGGCGAGCAGTTCCGTGACCGTGAGCGGGCGGAATGCATTGCGGACCTCGGGGCGGTTGATGGTGATTTTGGCGATGCCGTCGGCGGATTTCTCGCAGCGGATGTCGGTGAATGTTTGGATGGGAGTCCACATAGGAATGGCGGGGCAAGCATGAAGAGTGCAGAAAGGGGGCCTGCGCCAGATGAAAATGGGGGGTGTGGCCAATCGCGCAGGGCGGCCGTCCCCGAACCGGAGGACAAGAACTTTTGTCCGGTCTTTCCCCCATCCGGCAGCAGTCCCAGTGAAAGGTTTGTCGTTTCATCGGAAACGATGAGGTTTTCCGGGGGCCAGCCCGCAATTCTGAACCACAAGCTCGCCTGATTTTTAGATCCCCGCCTCAACCGCCAACAACCGCCTCGTAAACGCCACCACCATGAAAACACCACTGATATTGAACCTCGTATGGGCCGGCGTCGCCGGTGCCGCCTTCTACACCGGCTACAAACTAAACACAGCCGGCGATTCCGAAAACGCCCAGACGAAGCCTCGCGCCGTCGCCGGCAGCGTCGGCAGCAGTATCGTCGGCAATGGCTCTAAAAACGTGAGCCCGCTCATGGTTTCCAAGAGCAGCGAAGTCCTCGATTTTTACAAACGCTATGGCCTCGATACCGGTGTGGTGCTGACGCCCGAGAAGATGAAGGAGGCCATGCTGGAAGCCATTCGTGAATCTGACCCGGTGAAGAGCCAGTTGATGTTTGCCCGTCTGATGGAGGAGCTTTCGGCGGAAAATGCGCCAGCCGCCCTCGCCATGATCCGCGCCAATGTCGGCGGGTTCGAGTCCATGCGGTATATGGGTATGCTCGCTTATAAATGGGGCGAAGTGGATCCGCTCAATGCCATGAAGGAACTCGCCAAAGGCGGTGACGATCGTGGCGGACGCATGAGCCAAAACGTCGTTCTCACCGGCTGGGCCGCTACCGACCCCGCAGGGGCCACCGCCTGGCTGAATGCCTACGAAGGCGATGGAAAAGACTGGCTTGCCATGTCGCTCATCAACGGTCTCGCCAAAACGGACATTGATGGCGCGATGAAATTCGCCTCCGCCATCAAGGACGACGGTGAGCGGGGACGCGCCGCCGAAACCATCGCCCGTGAGATGATCCGCGCCGGCGGCACTGAGAAGGCCACGGCATGGCTGAATTCCCTCACTGATCCCGAAATGAAGAAGGGTGCCTTCCAGACGCTGGCCGAGCAGGTCATGCGCGGCGATCAGGCGAAGGCGATTGAGTTCGTAAAGGCCTTCGCCGGTGAAGATTACGCCAGCGGCGCCGTGAGGAACCTCGCCGAAAGTGTCGCCCGCAAAGACGTGAAGGAAGGTCTCGCCCTGGCGAACAGCCTGACGGGCAAAGCCCAGGCTCAGGCCGTGGGTCAGGTCGTCAACGAATGGCTCAACCAGAAGGACGGAGCCGGTGCCACTGATGCCGTGAAATACGTGGACGCCCTCCCGCAGGGAGTCACACGTGACGCCGGAGCCCGTGCCATCGCCAGGGAGTTCGTGCGCGAAGACCCCGCGGGCGCCATCGTGTGGGCCAACTCGATTCAAGATGCCAAAGAGCGCGAAGATACGCTGGTGGACGTCGCCCGCCGCTACATGCGCGATGATCAAGCTGCCGCCACTGCATGGCTCGCAACGAGCGGGCTCTCTGAGGAAGCTCAGAAACAAGTGACAACTCCTCAGCGCGGAGACTGGGGTGGCGGCCGCGGTGGTTTTGGCGGTGGTGGACCTCCCGGCGGTGGCCGTGGTGGTCGCTAATCGCGGACTCAACTGTTGAAAATCTCAGGGTCGCCGGGAAACCGGCGGCCCTTTTTCGTGACCGACTATGAAGGCATGGCCGCGCTTGTCGCTGGTGCTTCGAGCTATTAGCCCTGCTTATGCGCCCTCTCTTCATTCTGCTTTCCTTTTTGTCATTGCCGGTCCGCGGCGAAGTGCTCATCCCGGCAATGGATGCGGAGTGGCGTTTTCAGTCCGACGGTGTTGAAGCAAAGAACTGGCGCGCCACAGCCTTCGACGACACCTCCTGGGCTAAGGGCAAGGCTCCTCTCGGCTACGGTCTGGAAGGTCTGGCCACGGAGTTCAAAGCGCTCGAAGCGGCGAAAGAAAAACCAGTCACAGCCTGGTTCCGTCACGGATTCGAGGTCCCGGAGAAGTCAGCCGGTGAGAAAGCGCTCGTGATGACCCTGCGCGTGGATGACGGAGCGGCCATCTTTTTGAACGGCAGCGAAATCGCCCGCGTCAATCTACCTAAAGACGCCACGGCTGAAACGCCCGCCAGTCAGCAGGTTCGCGGCGAACCCCATGCGCAGCGAATTCGCATCCCGAGCGCGAAACTCCTCGCCGGGCGGAACACGATCGCCGTCGAGGTCCATCAGGCCAGCAAAACCAGTTCTGACCTCGTCCTCGACCTGTCACTCCACACCGATACCGCGCAGCCCGAGGGCTCGGCAAAGCTCACCGATTCCGCCAGGGAAGCCACGATGGCCTATTATCAGCAGCACTACCTTCCACCCGGGATGACAGTGCCCGACGGCTACGTGGATGGCGGCCGGCGCATGGTGCTGGGGAAGAATGCCGTCGTGCTCTCGACGCGAGAAATCCTCGTTATCGACCGCACCAAAGATGAATCTCTGCGCAAGCACCTGACCTATGCCAAGTCCCCGGAACTTCTCCAATTGCCGACCGCAGAACGGGCGAAAAAACTGGCGCAGTATGTGGACAAAGTCCTTTCCCCCGGCGGCGACCGTCGCGCAGCGCTTCAGGCGGTGGAGGACTTCACCGTAGAATACGCCAATCGCCCCGTCCTGTTCGGTGAGATGGAGCAAGCCTGTCAGTCAGGCGTCTGTCGCCATCGGTCCCTGCTTTTCAAAATGCTCTGCGACGATGCCGGCATCAAAGCCGCCCTCGTCCGCGGCAACTACAACCGCGGCCTCACCCGTGGTGGCCATGCCTGGAATGAAATCATCCTCGACGACGGCGCACGCGTCATCGTGGACGTGATGAACCCGGAGCCGGATTTTAAGTTCCTCCCTGAAACCAATCCTGCGGCCAAATACTACGTCTCAGTAAAAGACGAAGTCATCTACCCGAGGGTGACTGAGAAGAAGCCTTGAACATCAGCAGGGAACAGTCCCGCCACGGTCTGCTCAATGATTGAACAGAAACGCCGGATTGTTGATGAGCGCCCAGGCCAGATCCTGAGCGGCGGTGAGGCGTTTGTTTTGTAGCTGACCGCGGCTCAGTTCCACGTCGCGCCGGAAAACGGCGAGGACGGGGTCAACGGTCAGCGGGATTTCGGTTTTGGCGAGTTTGGCCTTCACGGCTTCGCGCTGCGGGTCGGGCGGGATCGGCTTGTTCGCTTCCGCGATGGCCGCCTGCTTCGCGATGATTTCGGCATCGCTGGCTTTGACGTGATCGAGGAGCGCCTTCGTCGCCTCCGGAGTGCGTTTGTCCGGCGCGATAGCGAGCGCATTCGCAACGGTGGCGGGCAGCCCAAAGTTGAGCGCGCCTTCCGCGCCAGTGAGCGCGAGACGGAAGCGCCCCAGCGAGTGTTTGCCGTCCGTGTATTGCTGCCGGATGATGATTTTCATGGTGCCGCCCGCGACGGTGACTGGTTCCTTGCAGCGGAAGGTGGCCATCTGCGGCTTGCTGACGCCATCGGGGCTAATGGCCCAGCCGTCGGCTCCACTGGTGGCATCGCCATTGATCCCTTTAGCCACATCAAAGCCCCCCTGGTTATAGGTCGCCATTGCCTCGCTGAATCCGATCTTCTGCTCCGCTCCGCCTGCCGGGGTGTAGAATAATTCGATTTCAGTCAGGACAAAATTTCCCATACCGCTGCGGCCGGGGCCGTTGCCAGGAATGCGCGCATCGGTGAGCGCCTCCAGGCGAAGGCCCGTGACCTTCGCAAGGCTTACGGGCGCGGTGATCGTGAAGTCCTGCTTCCCTTCTTCACCGAGGGCGAGAATGGAGCGGTCTGGCTGCTTCTCCAGCTTATGATCCGGCTTTGTGCTCACCATTTCCGAGGGATCGAGGAGCACCCAGCCGGTCTGGCCCTTCGCCTGTTTCAATTCCCATTCCGGCAGTTTTGAAGCCAGAGCCGACTCAGTATCGGCGAGTGCTTTTTGGGCCGCAGCGATTTTCTCCGCGCGCTGCTTTTCCATCTCCGCCATGCGGGGGGCTGCATCCGCTTCGATCTTCGCCTGCTCCGCTTTTACGGCATCAATGTTCGCCTGCCGCTCCTTCTCCCGCTGAGCGATGACGGGAACCATCTGGTCCTCCAGGGCCTTGTGATCTGTCTCCAGTTTCGCGTGCTCAGCTTCCATCTCAGCAATGGAAGCCAGCGTGGCTTTGCTTTCTTCGGCGGAAGGCGGGCGGTTCAGCACCCGCATGAAAATGCCGCTGATCAATTCGCCATCGTCCTTGATCGTCTCCACAAGTTTAGCCAGCGCATTGCCCGGTGCGGAGACAGCGTCGCCGACAGTCGGCCCGGAGACGAGAGCCATGATGGGGCCAAGTTGAAGATCATTCTGCCGCTCGCACTCGCAGGCGCTTTCCCTCGCGGGCTTGCCGAGGTTGTTAAGAAAGCCGTCTGGAGTGCCGCTCTGGCTGTCTGCCAGTTGCCCGGCGCGCACGCCTCCGGGGAGGATGCTCTTCGCGCCGGTGACGGCGAAGATCGCATCGTAAAGCACTTCCGCCGGCAGCCGCCGCGCGATGGCGTGGCTGAAGTTGATGGTGTCGTCGGCGTTCCACTGATTCGTCACCAGCGAGAGTTGGTACACCCGACTCTGACAGATCGTGCGAATGAGGTGCCGCGTATCGAATCCGTGCGCGATGAACTCCTGCGTCAGCCATTTCAACAACTCCGGATTGCTCGGCGGATTGCCCGCCCGGGTGTCGTCGAGAGGCTCGATGATGCCCGTGCCGGTCAGATAGCCCCAGAGGCGGTTCACGTAGCTGGAAGCGAAATACTGATTGTCCGGGCTGGTGATCCAGGCGGCGAGTTCGTCGCGGCGCGCGGCCTTTTCCTGCTTCTCGAACTTCGCAGCATAAGGGAATGCCGGAGGCGTCACCTTGCCGGTACGGTCGTGTTTCACTTCGCCCTCCGTGCGGTTGAGCACCTTCTCAAAGAGCGGCTTCGCGCCCTCGACGGCGGTCCCGCCGATGTTGCGGTCGCCGCTCGCGGGATCGCGTTCCAGTCCGGTCTGCGCGAACCACGCCGCCATTTCGTAATACTGATCCTGCGTCCAGCGCTCGAACGGATGGTCGTGGCACTTGTTGCAGTTGAAGCGGGTGGCGAGAAAGAGGTGCGTCGTGTTCTCCATCGTTTCCGCAGGCTCGCGCAGCACTTTGAAATAGCTGGCCGCGGGCACTTCTTTGTTGGAACCGCTGGCGGTGAGGATGGCGTGCGCGAATTTATCGTAAGGCACATTGGCTTTCACCTGCTCCCGCACCCAGCCGCGAAATAGATTCGCGCCTTCTCCGCCGAGGAACTTGCTGTTCACCTGGAGGAGGTCGCACCATTTGTTCGTCATGTGGTCCGTGAAATTTTCTGAGGCGATGAGTTGGTCTATCAACTGGTCGCGGCGCCAGCGGGAGTCCCGCGTATCGGCGGTGAATGCCTGCACCTGCTCCGGCGTGGGTGGCAAACCGGTGAGGTCGAGGTAAATGCGGCGGACGAACTCCAGATCCGAGCACAGCCCCGATTGGAGGGTCTTCATGCGGAGCAGTTTGCCGGCGACGAGTTCATCAATGTGATTATTTGCCGGCGGCTGCTGCCATGCGAAGCCGGTGCGGTCACCCATCACCGTCAGCACTGTGGAGGCATATGCGCCTTCATAACGTGCCAGAACCGGAGCCTCGCCGCGGCGTGCGGCGGACAGCAGGCCGGTCTTGTCGTGTTTGGCGATGTCGGAGTTCCCGCTCTCAATGTAGGACTCCGCCGTGACATCGCGCGTCAGGCCGTCGGCGTAAGTGGCGAGCACGCGGAACTGCTGCCGTCCCCCGATCCGCTGCACTACCGGGTAAACCGGGCTGAGTTCGATCTTCGTGACCCGCGGCGTCGCCAGGTTCAATTTCATGCCGCCTGCAATCCATTCCCGGAGGATGGTGTAATACTTGTCGCCTGGCTTCATGACCTGGCCACCCTCGTGCGGGACGCCAGCGGTGCCTTTGAGCAGCATCAGCGATTCATCGGCGCTGGCCACGTTCGTGCGCCGGCCCTTCACGTCATCGGTGAAAGCCCGGATGTCGTAAATGGGATCGTAGCCGCGCAGGCTGAGCTTGAAGCCCGCCTTGCCCTCCTTTGCCCCGTGGCAGGTGCCGGCATTGCAGCCCACACGTGAAATGACCGGTGTCACGTCGCGGATGTAATCAGGAACGAACGTGCCGCCCTTGCCGCTCACCGTCACCGGGGCTTCCGCCATCATCGCCCCGAGGATTGCCTTCACTTTTCCTGCGCCATCCGCCTTCGCCGTCAAAACCCCTGAGGGCGAAACTTCGACACCCTCCGCCTGCCACTGGACCGCCCGCGTCGCATCGGCGAGCGTCCCGTCCTTCATCGTCGCCGTGACCAGCACCTGAAGGTAAGCCGTCGGCCCATTGAGTTTCAGTTCCGCCGGCTCCAGTCTCAGCGAGGCCACATCCGCCGCGACGGGCAGAATTTCCGGCAACTCGGCAGCGGGCAGCATTTTTTCCGCGGCAGGCGCAGCGGCACTGAGGCAGGCAAGGGTAACGAGGGAAAGGAAAACGGACTTCATACGGCTGAACAGTAACGCAGAAGAACGGCGCGTCTTCCCGTTTTCTGAGCACCGGGCAAGTCCCGCGAACCAGTCCCATTGGTCTCAAATCAGGCAAAAGTGCCGGTCTAGTCTTCGGCGCTCACCCGCAGGCGAAAATAGCGCTCAGCCGTCTGGTCTGTGGCGAGAGTGGAGGTGAGCGTCACTGTTTCCGTCTTTCCTCCGGCATTCGTGACCCTGGAGAGTGAATACCCCGGTGCAGTGGTCACAGTGCTGCCCAAACTGATGACCGTGTTCCAGGAGTTCAAGTCAGCGGAGGATTCGATAATGGTGCGGGCACTGGGCTCCGTGAGACTGTGGGAAAAGGAGACACTGGCAAACCTGCCGCCGGCGGAATTAAGAACGGTGACGGTGAGGGGGGTGGCCGGTCTGTCGGCGCGGTTCACCGGGCTTGAGCCCATACCCCATTCGATCATGTTGGCCGTGCCGTCGGCGTCGTCGTCTTCAGTGGCGGTGAGGGGGACGCCGAGGGCGGCTTCTGACCAGACTTGGAAGGTGCTGGCCGCGCTAATCTGCGGAGCGGATTGCTTCACTGCTTCGAGGAGCGTGCGCAGGGCGGTGGGTGAATTGGTCGCCACGGTGTTGCCGACCTGATCCGTGCTGTTCACGCCATGGCAGGAGGTGCAGGAACGGATTTCGCCAGCTTGAAACGACAGCCAGTAGCGTTCGCGGACGACTGGTGAACCGTTGTGCTCCGTCAGTTGCCACGAAGTCGCGCGCCTTGCCGGCACTAGTGCGGCCACGGAGCCGTCGGCAGCGATCTCGGCGCTGCCCTCGGGCAAGCCTGCGGGTGTCTGGGAAATGCCGGCGACGGGGCGCACGGTGGTGGCTTTGATGCGTCGTGCCGTCGTGCCAGCATTTTGGTAGCCCCGGAGGTATTCACCCTGGAAGAGTTGCAGTGCTTTCACGCTGTATGTGGGGCCACCGTCGGCCTTCACCGAGGAGACTCCTCCGGGAACGGAGAGGTTTGTCGGCTGCTGGTGGTCGGCGCTGTCCCGCTGGGTGACATTGCGCACGGTCATCAAGGCGAGGTCATTGCTCCGCATCCACGATTTCAGGGCGAGCGGCGAGACACCTGCGCTCATGAACATTTCGCGCTCCGGGCTCTCCATTTTGGAAACGGGGGCCGTGGGGCGTGTCGTGGGGCGCACTTCCACAGGCTGGAGTTCCCAGAGCGGACCACTGAACGTCTGAGTTTCATTGTGGTCGTGGTTGATTACCGTCACCGCCACTGCGTTGGGAACCAGGACGATGGGGAAGGTCAAGTTCGTAATAAAGGCCGCTGGAGCATTGGAGACGCGAAGACGGAATGGATTCGTCGCGTCCAGTCTTGCATTCGGATCCACCACAGGAGGTGCCGC
>JANOZA010000239.1:0-4473 GCA_031429155.1 Verrucomicrobiota bacterium
GTTCCAAGTTTTAGGTTCAAGGTTCAAAGTTGATTCGCGTCGTGGCTGGCCGGGCGTATGCGAACGCAGCCAACTTTGAACTTGGAACCTGAAACCTTGAACTTCCCTACTTGCCACCCTTGCCGTTCATGACGGCGGTGATTTCGCGCGCGAGTTCCTCGACCTTGTAGGGTTTGCTGACCATGCCGCGGAAGCCGTGCTGCTTGTGGTTCGCCATCTCGGGGCCGTGTGAGTAGCCGCTGCTGACGATGGCGCGCACGTCGGGATCGAGCGCCCGGATCCTTTCCATGGCAGCGGCTCCGCCCATGCCGCCGGGGATGCTGAGGTCCATGACGAGCAAATCGTAGGGCTGGCCGGCGGCGAGGGATTCCTGATAACGGGCGACGGTTTCAGAGCCGTCACAGGTGGGCGTGACTTCGCAGCCGGCGGCTTTCAGATTCTGGACGATGAGCTGGCGGATGAGCGGCTCGTCTTCCAAAATCAGAATGCGCCGCAAGCCCGGCGTAGCGTGTGCCGTCTCCACCAAAGTAGCGGTGGAAGCGGTAGGTGCCGCGACCAGTTGGGCAATGCCGGCGGGCATGGCGGCGGCGGGCAGCGATACGCGCACGCGCGTGCCTTCGTGCCATGCGGAGAGCAGCCGGATGGTGCCGTCGTGGCCTTTGGCGATGCTTTCCACGACCGTTAGGCCCAGCCCGCTGGCATTGGAATCCTGACGGGTGGTGAAGTAGGGCTCGAAGACGTGCTCCAGATTATCCGGCGTGATGCCCTCGCCGTTATCCACCATTTCGAGGAAGATGAAATCAGCGAGCGGAGCCTCCGGCGGCAGACCAAGATCGGCGGCGCTGAGTCCCACATGCCCGGGACGAGCGAGGCGGAGGCTGATGATGCCTTCGCGGCCCACGGCCTGCTCGGCGTTCTTCATCAGATTGCTCAACAGCCGGCGAATCTGATGCCGGTCCACATCCGCCTGCCAAAGATCGCCGCTCACACCCATCCGGTAGTCAATGCCAGGCCGCTTAGGCCATTCAGCAAACCACTCTTGAACGAGCCGTCCGATGTCCGTCGGCTGTTTGATGGGAGCGCCGCCGCGGGCGAAGGTGAGGAGCTGCTGGACGAGGTTCTGCGCCTGGACGGTAGCCTGGCGGGCGGTGCGCAGTTCGTTGGCGCCGGGGCCGTCCGCGGCGATGTTCATTTCGGCGAGCGAGAGGTTTCCGAGCAGAACGGTGAGGAGGTTATTGAAGTCGTGGGCGAATCCCCGGGCGAGGAGGCCGAGCGACTCCAGCTTTTCCAGCTTGTTCTGCTGATCCTCCGCCTGCTTTCGCGCGGTGATTTCCCGGAAGAGCGCGAGCAGCCCGGGACCGTAGGGGTAGAGCTGCACTTCATACCACTGGCCGCGCGCCTCATTCTCCATCTCAAAGCTCCGCGCAGCCCGCTTGTTCATGGCGGTGCTGAACTCGTGGTAATACAAATGGTGCGCGCTCGCCGGCAGGCAGTCCCACAGGACACATCCGAGCAGCGCCTCCCGGCGTCCATCCAGCGTGCGCACGGCTAGGTTGTTGAGATACGTGATGCGCCAGTCTTCATCGAGCGCGATGAGTGGATCCGAAATACTGCCGACGATGGTGGCAAGGTTTGGCCAGGGAGTGGCCACCGCTTCAGCCAGCGCCACGGGCGGAGCGACGCCCTCCTTGCGGCGAAAGAGAACGACGATGCCGGTGAGCGCGCCGTCCGCGTCGCGGATGGGCGTGGTGTTGTCCTCGATGGGAATATTCACGCCCTCCCTGTCGGTTAGAAGCATGGTCCGCAGGGCGCTGGTGCCATTCATCAGACCCGCAGGCTCCACGGACTCACCGCCGGGCAACGAGACACGGAAGACCTCATGCAACGGGCGTCCGGCGGCGGAGGCGAGGCTCCATCCGGTGAGGCTCTCCGCGACGGGATTCATGAACGTGATCACCCCGAGCACGTCCGTGCTGATGACCCCTTCGGCCATGCTCCGCAGGGTGCTGACAAACCGTTCCTCACTGGCGCGCAGCGAACGGTCGGCCTTGTGCCGGCTCACGGCGAGTTCCACCACGCTGCGCAGTTCGCTCTCATGGAAGGGCTTCAGCAAATAGCCGTAGGGCTCGGCAGTGCGGGCGCGCTTCGTGGTCCGCTCGTCGGCCTGACCGGTGAGGAACACCACGGGCTTCTGGAATTCCCGCTGGATGCGCCCCGCCGCCTCGATGCCGTCCATGTCTCCCTGGAGGTGAATGTCCATGAGCACCACGTCCGGCTGCTGGATTTTCACCGCTTCGAGCGCCTCCGCCCCGGTGCGGCAAAGGGCCGTGACTTCGTAGCCGGCACGCGTGAGCGTCTGGTGCAGGTCCCGCGCGACGAGAGATTCGTCCTCGACGACCAGAATACGCAGCGGGTTAAATAATGACATGAGTGAGCAGCGGGGCGGTGTCCCGAAAGTGAAAGCCAGCCAAGTAGCGGGACCGCGCGGGCGGGGCAAATGGAAAAACGCCCGTCGGACGCAACTTGCGCCTCGCTTCCGCATCATGCATGGTCACCCCATGAGCACGGAACTCCTCGAAGCGAAAATCAGCGATCTCACCAGACGCCTCGAATCCCTTGAAGCCGATGTCCGCCTGGGACGCGGCAAGGGCTGGGAAGGCATCGCCGGCCGCGCCCGCCATGATGACCTCATGGACGAAGCCATGAAACTCGGGGCCGAATGGCGCACCCGCGCCAATACCCTGCCGCCTGACGGTCCATTCAAGCCAGCACCGTCAGTCCAACGCCGATAACAAATGGAACACGTTATCTTCTTTGTGATATTGGGCTGGGCGGTCTGGTGCGGCCTGCGCGCTTCCGATTATACACCCGCGAAGTTCTGGCGTTACCTCCCCTTCGCCGCTGCCATTATATACTTTGTGGTCGATAAGCATAAACCCGGCGACACAATCTCCGACATCATATCGGCGCTGCTTGGCCCTCTCATGTTTTACGCAATTGCATGGGGCATTCGAAGAATTAATCTCGAGAGACTGAACCGTAAGCCGGAGACAGTCATAAAATTTGCAGAAACTCTCTCGTTTCAATTCGCGTGGGCGGTTATCGCCGCGGTGTCATTCGCAACGGTATGGGGGTTCGCCCGGCTGTACTTTGATAAGCTTGGCAGTAGGAGCCCCGACAAGCCCGCTGCATGGTTTGCTGGCTGTTTCGCGTTGGTTGTAATGACGCTACCTGCTGGCAAGTGGTACGATCTGTGGAAATCCCACATGAAAGAGGGAACGGTCAATAGGGGGCGTTGGAAACTGTGGTTATCAGTCGGGCTGATTACTGCCGGTTTCGCTCTATGGTGGTTTCTCGGCTGGTGGTACAGTCCATCGGTGAAACCCCGCGGAACGTACCGTGTCGCGGAGTCTCAAGGATTCGGGGACACGATGAAAGGCGTAGAAATTGAGGCTGACGACAAATTAGTAAAGATATCTGGACCAAAATTCCCAGGCCGCGAATTGAAGATTCTTCGCTGGCGGCGGGCTTTCGGCGCCGATTGTGCTCAGGATTTTGATGAAACTGGAACGATGTATTGGTCAAGAGATCCGGGGACTGGCATGTGGCAGGTGCGTTGGGATGGTTTTCGGAAAGAGCGGACGCTTTTGCTTCAGGAGAAGTGAGAGATTGCGCCACGAATCCTGCCCGGTTCTAGAGGCCTCGGATTATTCGGGCAAATCAGATTCGGCATGACGTCCGAATGCAATTTCTAATAGCGCATCCGGATCCATCCATGCTTCCTCCAAGGCTTCATTATTAGCGAGGAGTCGCCACAGAATTAGGAAATCCACTTGTAGATGGTATAGCTTTTCACAAGAGACTTTCATCTGCTGATACTCCGATTTGAGGTCACGATATTTGCTTTCTAATAAATTGCGGAGTGTTGTAAGGTCGTTAGTCTCGACGCAAAGGCCGTCCGATCTTAAGAACAACGACTTTTTGTCCGGCGAAAACATTGTGGGTATGAGTTCTCGGGCTGGGCGCATGCCATCGAGAACATGGTTATAGGTTTCCGAGTCTAGGTAGGCATCCCAGCTAAAGTCAGGCTTTTTGGATTTCATTTTTGTATTCGGCGCTATGGTTTGCTTCATTCAAGAGAGGTGTCCGGAATAACTACACCGCCGGCCGCTGCACCGTCGCTGGTTCCGAGTCATTCTCCCGTTCGTCGTTGGTGATGGCGTAGATTTTATACGAAACGATCGCCCCCGGGGTGGCGAGGAGGCTGGAGGAGTGGAAGACGGGGGGCTGGCCGACGGCGAGGGTGGCGTCAACGGTTTCGAGGTCCGCGTCATAGTCCGGGCCGGGGCAGATGCGGAGTTCGTGATTTTCGACGTCCGTGGAAGTGCTGGGAGTGAAGGCGATATCGGCCTGCGAGGTAGTGGCATTATATCCGGAGGAGATGATTTCCGGGGCGTCGGGTTTATTGCCGGG
>JANOZA010000240.1:0-9435 GCA_031429155.1 Verrucomicrobiota bacterium
GTTTTTTCCTCCGCGCTGATGGCGGTTTCGAGCAGGTGAATGGTTTCCTGCGTGACGGAGCGGCGATGGGCGGCGGCGATTTGCCGGAGCTTGGCGTGGAGTTCTTCGGGGAAGGATTTGATGACGAGTGCTGGCATGGTGGCGGGAAGGTAGCGAAGTGCTTCCCTTTGGCAAGCTGCGGGTCTTCAGCGCGCGGGGCGGCTGCGGCCGGTGGACTTCGATTGGTCGAGGAGGGATTTCAGTTCCTTCACGATTTCCGGGTGCTCGGCGTGGAGGTTCTTGGTTTCGCCGGGGTCGGTTTCCAGGTTGTAGAGTTGGGCGGGGGCGGTGTCGGGAGTGTGGAAGGGTTTGAGGCCGGGATTGTTTTCGTAGTTGTTTCCGCCGGAGCCGGGGTGGTCGAGGTATTTCCATGGGCCGCGGTGGATGGAGAGCGTGCGTGCGCCAGCGAAGGCTTGGGTGAGGAGGTAGGGGCGGATGGGCGCTTTGTCTTCGCCGCGCCATGCGGGGAGCATGTTGAAGCTGTCTTCGGCGGCGTTGTCGGGGAGCTTCGCGCCGATGATGGCGGCGACGGTGGCCATTACGTCGGTGAGGCTGGTGAGCTGGGCGCTGGTGGTGCCGGGTTTCACGCGGGCGGGCCAGCGGACGAGGAACGGGACGCGGTGGCCGCCTTCCCAATTGTCGCGCTTCATGCCGCGCCACGGACGCGCGCCGTCGTGCTGATGGTCGGCGCGCATGTGGATGACGCTGGTGGTTTCGGGGCCGTTGTCGCTGGTGAAAATGATGAGCGTGTTGTCGGCGATGCCGAGCTTTTCCAGCGTCTGCATGAGTTCCCCGACGACCCAGTCTAGCTGATGGATAAAGTCACCGTGCGGCCCGGCTTTGGTCGCGCCTTTGAACTGCGGCGCGGCGAATGACGGCAGATGCACAGCCTGCGCGGAGTGGAAGAGGAAGAACGGCTTGCCCGACTTTTCGCGGACGTGCTGCTCCAAAAACTCGCGGCTCTTTTTCAGGAAGACGAGGTCCACTTCCTCCATCGGAAAATCCGGCGCGATGAGACCGGCGCGGCAGTCGTCGGCGTAGGGGTGTTTGGGCAGCTTCGACTTATCAATGACCTGCGTCGGCGGCACAGGGATGCGGTCGTTTTCGATGAAGGCGTAGAGCCAGTCCGTCGTGGGACAGCACGCGGTGCCGAAGAATTTCTCAAAGCCGCAGTCCACCGGCCCGCCTTCGATGCGGCGGGAAAAATCAATGCGCTTCACCTCCTCCAGTTTCCCCGAGTGAATCGGTTCGCCCGCCGCATCGCGAAACGTGAGGCCCACATGCCATTTGCCGACTGCGGCGGTGGCGTAGCCTTGTTGTTTCAGCATCGCCGGGAGCGTCAAGCGACCGGGCGCAATCAGCGAAGGCCCGCCCGCGCCTTGAAAAACCGTGCCGCCATTCGGCACGCGGAAGGCCATCTGACCGGTCATCAAACTGTATCGCGTCGGCGTGCAAACCGTGGCCGGACTGTGCGCGTCGGTGAACCTCATGCCCTCGCGAGCGAGCCGGTCAATGTTCGGCGTGGCGACCTTCGACTGGTCGTTGTAGCAACTCACATCGCCGTAGCCGAGGTCGTCGGCGAGGATGAGGAGGATGTTGGGGTTGCCCGCTGCGCCGGTGGAGCGGAGTGCGAAGAGCGCCAGGATTGCGATGATGAATTTCACAGTGCTGGAGGGTGGTTACCTGTTCTGAACGAGGCGGCAGCGACCGTCGGGCTGCCGGGGAGGATTGAGGTTCCTGATTTCATGGGTTGGATTTTCGTGCAGGTGGATTTGTCCAGGAGGCCATCTTCGTGGCTGGATCGGAATGTATGGACTTAGACTCCATTGATTCGCTCCGCCCGCGGAATTTAAATACTTTCTGTTCGCCGAGCGGCGCCTCCTTAGGGGAACGCTGATTTATTCGCTCACAACCGTGACTCGGGCATCCTGCTCGAAGCAGCACTCGGACCGGAGGCCAGGGAAAGGGTAGCCGGGGATTTCGCTGCGCATGATCCCTGTTTATTCATGGCGAACCCCTCCGGTGTCTCAGAGGAACACTTTCCTTCATTTGTACTGTGAATGTTGCCAAGTGCTGGTGAAAAAAGCTTAAGGGGTTCACAAAAGGCGGCAGGTGGTGGACAAATGATCGTCCGTGGTCCACAACCGAAGGCCTGTGGTGCTGAAATGATCGAAAGTGGTCCACAAAGGATCGAGGGTGATCCACAAGAGATCGAAAGTGGTCCGCAAAAGATGGAAGGTGGTCCACAAAGGATTGTAGGCGATTCACAAAGGATCGTAGGTGGTCCACAAAGGATAGAAAGTGGTCCACAAGAGATGGAAAGTGGTGGTGAAATGATCGAACGTGGTCATTAAAAGATGGAAAGTGGTGGCAGAATGATGGCCGGTGGTGCAGGAATGGTGGCGCGTTGCAGTATTTCTCTGCGGCGGCGTCTGCCTTCGGCGGCGTTCTGTCCTTCGTGCTCAAAGGCGACCGTGCCCGCGCGGAGAAGTTCGTGAACAGCCTCAAGCTCATCTCGCATCTCGCCAACGTCGGCGATGCCAAGACGCTCATCATCCACCCCGCCTCCACCACTCACTCGCAACTCCCGGCCACCGGGCAAGCCTCCGCCGGCGTGCTGCCCGGCATGTTGCGCATCTCCCCTGGGATCGGGCACATTGACGACATCACGGCAGACATCACGACCGCGCTGGGAGCGTAGGCTCAGCCATCCTGATGTCAGAGGAAACAGGATGAGCCGCCGAAGACGTTCGGAGTTCAGGCTTTAGCCTGCTCCGGCGGGAAGCAGCCTAAAGGCTGAACTCCGAACGGGCTCTACCAATTTCCTGACGCGGAATGGCGTGCCGGGCAGACATCAGGAGTTCTGAGGCTGGAAACGATTCTGGACGGCTCCCTGTTTGGGGCCGTCACTGCCTGCCGACTCAAGACAGCTGGAAACTACGGAGCCGTAATCCTGACTTTGACGAAGCGCCGGGGGGTGGATTTCCACTCCGTCTCGTCGCGGAACTGGAGGGTCGCGGTGCCGTTGGGATGGAAGACTGGCGGCAGAGCGGTGAGGGCCGTCCAGCCGGTGAGGTCGCTGCCGGCTTCGGCGGTGAAGGTGACCGTGGGCAGGACCTGGGCGTTCACGGTGAAGGAGGCGAAGAGATGGTCGAGCGTGTCGGGACCGGGCGCGACGCTGTAGGAAGGCAGGGCGGCGAGGGTGCCGGAGGAGGCATCGTCGGGGATGGTGCCGAGGGCGAACTCGATGAGATTGCTCAAGCCCTCGCCGTCGGGGTCGGCGTCGGAACCGGTGATCAGCGGGTCGGCAAGTTCGGCGGTGTTGAAATGGCTGTCCAGCCAGGTGGCGAAGGTGACGGGAATAACCAGCGCGCCGGGTGTGCCGCCCCATTGCAGGGTCGCGGTCCAACTGGCGGGCAGGCTGTGATCAGGATTGGTGGACGGGCTGATGAGTTGGAGGGCCGGGCCGTGTCCATCCGCGACCGCCGGCCATCCGAGGACCGCACTGTCGCTGTAGGCGAATTGTTTGAGGGTATCGCTAACGGTGCCGGCGTCCGCCCCGTCAGGGCCGGTGATCCAGAGTTGCTCGCCACTGTTGCTGAGGTTGCCGAGGTATTCGCCGGCGATGCGCGCGTCGAGGCTGGTGCCGTAGCGCTGGCGGAAGGCGATTTTGTCTTTCACCAGCAGCACAGTGTCGCCGGGTGCGATGGCGCGGACGGGAGAGAAGGCGATGGTGTTGCCGAAGTCGAAGCTGACACCGGCGATGACTTTCACGTTATCCAGACTCACAGGACCGGCGCCGATGGCCATGAGTTCGAGGTATTCGAAGTCGTCCTTGTCGGTGAAGCCGGCGGTGATCTCCGCCGGGGTGGCGTCCGGCGGATTATACATGATCTGGCTGACGACGAGGTTCGCGGCGGTGGCGGGCACCGGGGAGAAATGGAAGGTGGCTTCTGTGAGGGCGCTCCATTCGTTGGTGGTGCCGTTTTTCACGCGGGTCATGATCGTGGTGAAGAGCGTGCCGGGCACGGCGAAGGGAGCGGTATAGGTCTGGGTGCCAGGCGCGACGGTGCCGCCCCACTCGCGGGGATCGGAGCCGTTCGTCGTGTAATAGACGGTACTGCCGGTGGGGACGGTGGCATTGGTGGAAATGGTCAGGACGTAACCGGGAGGCACGATGCCGCCATGCTGGCTGTAGGTGGCGGGTTCGGTGGCGGGCCAGAGATTGTGCGTGCGGAAGCTGTTGCTGGAGGCTGGCGTGGGGCTGGCGTTGAAAAGGTGCGAGCGGCGATTGCTCATGGGCACGGTCCAGGTGCCGGCATTGGGATTGGCCGTCGTCGCGGTGGTCCAGTTGTTCCAGAAGGCGTCACTGTAGGTCCCGCCGTGGGTGTAGAGCAGCAGCGGGGCGAACGTGGATTTCATCTCGTCCTTGCGGGCCTGGATGGGGCAGGCGGTGGGCGTGCGGTCGTCGAGGATGTTGCCGTTAAAGAACCACTTATTAATGCGGTCCGCGAAGCGCAGCTTCACTTCCGGGCTGGCGTAGATGCCGCGGAAGAGTTGCGAAAGCCCCCCGGTGCCGGTGCCGGAGTTGGTGCGCAGATCGGTCAGGATAGTGTCGTAGTTGGGTGGCTTGACACCGCCGTGGCCGAAGCTGCCTTCCGCATCCCAAATGTGGAGTCTCCATTTGCCGGCGGCAATTTTTTCACGGGAAGCCACCCAGTTGTTATTCGGCCAGTCCCATGTGCCGAGGTAGATATTGAGCAGGTAGTAATCAATGCACTCGTCGAGGACCATTTGCGACATGGCGTCGTCGTAGTTGGCTTTCACCGTGAGGTCCTTGTTCACCGAAGTAATGAGGCGGGTCCACTCGACGTTGTCGCCCTCCTCCACGGTGTCTATGATGCGGATGTCCCAGAGGTTATTGGAATCGAAGTGCGCCTGGAAGTAGGGCTCGCGGTAGCGCTCGACGGTGTTGAAGAAGCCTTTGTAGATGCCGTTGAGATAGAGCGTGTTGATTTGGCCCTTCACGGATTTGTGGCCCATGTCGTTAAAGAGGCGGCGCACCAGTTCGTCTTTGATGAAGGGATTTTGGATGTCGTTCTTGCCGGCGCGGGGGCGGAGCTGGTCGAAGTCCTTCACGGGATATTCCTGGCCGAGGAAGGGATACTCGAGGGTCGGCTTGTCGTAGTCCTCGCGGAAGAAGATGTTGAAGCTGGGCTTCTCGGTGGCGTTAGCGGTCCACGGTGAGTTGCCGGTGGAGAGCAGTTTTAGGCGCGGGCGGGAGAACGGACTGCTGGCGATGCGGATGCCGGCGTCTTCGCCGAAGCCAGGCTGGCCGTCGTTGCGCAGCCATTCGAGGAACATCGGCCGCTCAAACGCCCGGCCGTGCATGGTGCCGAAGCTGTAATCAGTGATCGCATTGGGTTCGGTCCACACCCCGCTGGCATCATAGACGCCGCCGTTGATGGACATGATCCCGTTGTTCTTGTAGAAATTCCGTCCCGCGTCGGCGGTCAGGCACATGGCCGGCACGCCTTTCAGCGCCACGTTTTGATCAATGAGGAAAGTCGCGCTCTTCGTGCCGGACTCCACGCTGCCGGCCTTGAAGGCGCGGGCCCGGATGACGCGGCCGGTTTTGTCATTGGCCCCGGGGGCGATGACGAGCGGGGCGGTGTAGAGCGTGCTGGTCGCCAATGGTTCTGTGCCGTCGGTGGTGTAACGGATTTCTGCGCCCGCGGTCAGGGTGGAAATCACGATCGTCTGGGTGCCGGTGAAGAATCCACCCTTGAGCGGAGTGATGCCGTCCGCCGCAAAGATGTCCGGTGTTTTGCAGCGCTCGGTGGTTGAGATGCCGCCGTTCGTTGCCGCCGGAGTAGCGACGTTGAAGTAGCCGAGGCTGCCGTCCACGGATGAGCGGCCGTAGGAATGCCAGGCATCCACACGCGGGTAATCAATCTCGTCCACCATGGTCGCTCCATTGTAGAGACGGACCTTTTCCCCGCCTTCGCTGAGTTTGAAGTTGGTGTGGAGATAGACCTGCCCGGTGAGATCGCTGTTCTCATCGCAGAGCACGAGTTTGTAGCCGCCGGCGGGGACGATGGTGCCCGCGGGGAACGCCCACTTGGTGGGATTGCCGCCGTCATCGGTGAGATACCAGCCGGTGAGATTGACATCGGAAGCTCCGGCGTTCCGCAGTTCCACCCAGTCGGCAAAACCTGGCAGGTCCGGATAGGCGGCGGGCTTGCCGGCTTCCGACGGGTTATTCGGAATCTTTGGCAGGTTCGGTTCCCAGACGCCATTCGAGGGCTCGCCAGCACCCACGGCGTAGCTGTAAGTGGAGCCGAGCCCGAGCACCGGAGTGATCGGTGTCTGCCGCGCATAGGCCACGCTGACATCTTCGAGCCGCATGTCCTTGCCGGGGGCTGCGCTGTAGGAGGCATCCACGAGTTCAAAGGCCGGACGGAAGGCCTGACCGGAGGCACCATTGAGTGCGGCAAGGAAGGCCGTGCGGGTGGCGGGCGGTGCGGTGCTGAGTTTTGCCGAGAACGTATTGAAGCCTGCGGCGTCGGGAGCCGCGACCTTGAGCATTTCCGAAGGCAGCAGCACCCGTCCGGAGTAGCGAAACTCGTCCATCTTGAGCGGCCATGCGGTGCTCGCAGGGGCCGGCATCGCGGTGCTGCTAAACTTGCCGAACTCAAGGCTGGCCGCCGGATGAGTCCATGTCCCGTTGAGCACAAGAGTGCCACCCGCCACGTAGTCGGTATAGATAGTCGCCCGCTTGGCCGCGCCATCAAACGTCACCGCCACGTGGTGCCAGATGTTGCTGGCATCGTCGTTGTATTGATTGCCGTCCGTATAGACATCCGCGAGGCCGGCCGTGTAATGGGTCGGCAGTCCATCGCCGAGTCCGCCGCCCAGGAAGCTGTTGTCCACGAGCAGGTAGTTGCCGGCAGTGACCCGGTTGTTGTCCAGCAGCGAGGGGGAGATGCCGATGGTGTCCCAGCGGCTGCGCACTTTGCCAAAGCCCGTGCTGGCGGCTCCGTGGTCGTAGTCAATCTGCCAAGCGAGGCGGTCGGAGGCAGTGGCAGAATCCGCATTCGGCCCGTCAACAAAGCGCCGGGCAAAGCTGTCGAAACCCGTCGGCTCGCCGCTCAGTTTGATAAAGCACTCGACGGTAAAGCTGGTCGAATCGTAGATCGCATTGTTCGGTGCCGAGAAGCGGGCGCTGGCCAGGGTGGCATCGAAGCTGAACGTGTTCTCGTAAACTGCCCCGGTGATGGGATCGAGGATCTTCGCACCCGGTACGTCGGTGGCATACTTGGCGGCGTTCGCGGTGACCAGCGCGGCCTGGGTGATGGCGTTATTGGTGACGCTGGGCGCATTGAGAATGGTGGTGCCGGCAGTGCCTGCGACGGGATTACCCGCCGTGATATGATTTTCAAACCGCCACCAGCTCACCACATCGGCGGTCGGCGTGACGGAAGAACCGGTCAACGCCCCGAGCGACAGCGCCGCGCTGGCGGCTCCGCCCACGGGCTCCAGTTTGACGCTGGCCGAAAACCCGGCCGGCGCTTTGTATTTGAACGTCAGGGTCGTGTTGTCGAGATCGGCCTCGGAGACCGCACCGGCGGGCCACTGGGTGGCCACATTGATGGCTGGTCCGAGCACCCGGGCCGGCTGCGTGGGGCCGGTGCCGGTGAGGTTGACGCGGAGATTGCCGCTGTTCCCGGTGCCGCCGGTGGAGTCCAGCAGTTGATCAACCGTGAGGGCACTCCACGCGGCATCCGAGGTTGGATCCGCGGCATTGGTCAGCCAACCTGCGGGAGGCGTGCCGGTCGTGGTGTTGGTGATGCTCCCGGCGGTGTTCGTGTGAGTCCGCGAGGCTCCGTTGGCATTGTTGAAGTTCTCAGTGAACTCGGTCGTTGTCAGGATGCCGTTGTTCAGTTCCAGCCCGGCGTCGATTTTGAGATCGCCTTTGCCGTCCCATGCGGCATTGGAAACCTGAATGGCGAGCACATTGTCCCCGGGAATGAGGAAACCGGAAGCCGCGCCGAGGTTGAAGTCCTGGGCACCCGCCGGTGCCGCCGGGCGAGAGGAAAATGCCGGCTGATCCGCGAAGACGAATGACTTCGCAGCCCCGAGCCGGGCGCGGGCGATTTCCTTGCCATTCAGGAACGCGATGAAGCCGTCATTGTAGTCCACCTTTAGCCGGAGGTTGTCCGTGGAGGCGGCATTGCCGGCGGAGACGTTGAAGACCTTCCGCACGTAGAGCGACGAAGTCTTGCCCTCCAGCGCCGTCTTGAGATTGGTCCCGAGCCCCGCATTTCCCGCATTGAATCCCAGCGGTGCCGTGCCGGTGGGCCAGGCGGCGGCATCAAATGCCGTATCGAACCACGCCGGTCCCGTGCCCAGCCTTGCCTGACCGGTGGCGTCCCATCGCAGCGCCCGTTCATTGGGTGCGGCGTTGATTTCATTGATGGTGACCTGCGCGTGGAGCGGTGCGGCGGCAAGGATCGCCAAAACGGAGGCGTAAGGGTGCTTCATGGGGGATTTGGGTGCGGAAATCTTGAGTCTGCGAAATTCCCGGCCTGGGCGGCAAGCTCATTCTTCTTCAAATTTCCCCGCCATTAGCCCGGCCATAAGACGACAAACCTCTTTCGTTGCGGCCCCAAAGCATAGGCACCTCCGGGGGCGGTCTGCCACCCGCGCCCGGAGAATATGTTTGAATGCCCGCCAGCCTGCGGCATACTCTGCGGCATGACGACCTTCACTACGGAAGAACTGCACCGCGACACCGAGCGCGTCCTCGCCACCACCGTGCGCGAGGGCTTCACGATCGTCGCGGGCGTGGACGGATACCGCATTGAAATCCGGGCGCTGCCGCAGTGGAGCAGCGAAGCCGAAGCGCTGCGGAAAGTCCCGGACATACTGGAGCGCCTCCGGCGACAGGGCATGCCCCGCGTCCCCAAAGAAATCAGTGACGCCGTGGACAAGGCGATCGCCGGGGAATGAGACCCTACGCGGACAGCAATTTCTTCACGCGGGTCTATCTTCATCTCGAGGCTGGCACTGCGGAAGCTGCCGCGCTGCTGAAACTCGTGGTGCCTTCGCAGTGCACTCTTCTGCCCCTCACCCGCCTGCACCGGCTGGAGGTGCTCAATGCCTTCGAGATGATGGCCTTTCAGTCGGCAAGGCAGGGCCAGCACCGTATCACCCGCGAAGCCGCCGCCATCGCCCAGGCCACCTTCCGCGACGACTGCCGCGAGCAATCCTTCCTCCGCCTCTGCACCCCGGTGGAAGCCGCCGTGGACCGGCAGTATGAGGAACTCGCGCTCCGCCACACCGCCGCCCGGGGGTTTCGCACCTACGACCTGCTCCACGTCGCCCAGGCCCTCA
>JANOZA010000241.1:0-17955 GCA_031429155.1 Verrucomicrobiota bacterium
GAAATGGAGCACTCCGGGGATGGGCCGCAGGTATTGCTCCATGCCGGCGATGAGTTCATCGGCGGAGGTGGGGTTGGCGGGATCGGTCCAGAAAATGACAACGTGGGAGAACATGGGCGGTGCGTGACGCGGGGTGTGGCCGGGGTCAAGCGGGCAGGGCGGGGGACGCGGCTCTTGCATTCGGCGGGGTGGCCGTTATGGCGCGCGCCACATGGCCGGATTTTTCAAACGACTGCTCCAGCGGTTTTCGCGACGCAAGGTGGACCTCGACGAACTCGAGGAATCGCTCATCACGGGCGACGTGGGCCTGCGCATGACGACGCAAATCCTCGACCGCCTCCGCGCCATGGGGCGCAGTCTCGATCCGGAGGAAGTGGTGGATGTGTGCCGCGAGGAGATTCTGAAAATCCTCCCGGCGGAGACCGCGCCGCTGCCGTTTTATTCCGACAAGCCCTGCGTGGTCTTCATCGTGGGCGTCAACGGCACCGGCAAGACGACGAGCACGGCGCGCCTCGCGCAGTGGCTCACGAATCAGGGCCATTCCGTTATGCTCGCGGCTGCCGATACTTTCCGCGCCGCAGCCATCGAACAGCTCGAAGTCTGGGCCGAGCGGCTCAAGGTGCCTATTATAAAAGGCCAGTACAAGGCCGACCCCGCTGCGGTGTGTCACGACGCCTGGGAGGCGGCAAAAAAGCGCGGCATCAACTACCTTCTCTGCGACACTGCCGGCCGGCTCCACACGCGCGACAATCTCATGGCTGAGCTTTCCAAGATCGAGCGCGTGCTCGGTCGCAAAGACCCGGATGCGCCGCACGAGACGCTGCTGGTCGTGGATGCCACCACCGGCAGCAACGCGCTGCAGCAGGCGAAGGAGTTTCAGAAAGCCGTGGGTCGGCTCACCGGCGTGATCGTCACCAAGCTCGACGGCAGCGGCAAGGGCGGCTGCGTCGTGAGCATCCAGCACGAACTCGGAGTGCCCGCGCGCTTCATCGGGACCGGGGAGGGGAAGGATGACTTTGCGATCTTCGAGCCGCGCGGTTTCGTGGAGGGAATTCTCTAGCCCTAAGCCATTTCCATGCGTCTTCTCACTACCCGCAACACCGCCTTTCAATCCATCGCCGTCTGGGGCGACAAGCAGGAGGTGGAATTCCGCGTCACCGGGGCCAACCACGCCTGGTGGGGCCGTGACCATTTTCTCACCGGGCTCGCCTGGGACAACATCGCCGCAGGCGTGCTCTCGCATCCGGGGAAGCCGAAGTCGCTGCTGATGCTCGGCCTTGGCGGCGGCACCAGTCTGCGCACGATGCGCCATTTACTGCCGGACATTGAAATCACTTCTGTGGAGATAGACCATGAAATGATTTCGCTCGCCCGCGAATACATGGCGCTCGATGACATCGGGGCCAACATCATCACTGGCGACGCCTACGCCTGGCTCGTGAAGAACCGTCAGAAGTTCGATGTCATCTTCGACGACGTTTATGGCGTGACGACTGAGGACGTGGCGCGTCCCGGCATCTACACGCCGCAATTGCTTGCTGCTCTGCGGCGGAGTCTGGCGAAGGACGGCATTTTCGCGGCCAATCTCGTCATCGGCGAGGGCCATCGCAACATGCAGAGCGCGTTCCGAAAATTCCTGCGTGCGCAGTTTCCGCACGTCCGCTCCATCACCACGGAAGCGAGCCTCAACGAGACGCTTGTCGGCGGCACGGAACTGAAGCCGTGGCGTGAAATCCGCGCGCGCGCCAGAGACTTCCCCAGCGATGTTGACTACTCCTTCTGGCGGCGGCTGCGCTCGCGGCGGCTGGCTTGAGGATTAGTCCCCTTTGTTCGCCGAACCTTCTGCGGCGGCGCGGCAGATTTCCCAAAAGCTGCCGCTTTCAAGGCTGGCGCCGCCCACGAGGGCACCGTCCACGTCGGGCTGCGCGATGAGTTCGGCCATGTTGCCGGGCTTGACGCTGCCGCCGTACTGGATGCGAACCTTTCGAGCCGTCTCGGAGTCGTAAAGCTCGCCGAGCATCTTGCGGATAAAGGCGTGCGCTTCCTGAGCCTGCTCCGGGGAGGCCGTGCGGCCCGTGCCAATGGCCCAGACCGGCTCGTAGGCGATGACTGTGGCCACCACCTGCTCAGCGGTCACATCCTGCAAACTGCCGGTGAGTTGAGTGGTCAAAACCGACTCGATCTTCCCCGCGTCGCGCTCTTCCAGCGTCTCGCCGACGCACAGAATGGGGCGCAGATGCCACGCGTGCGCGGCGAGCACCTTCTTGTTGATGAAGGCGTCGGTTTCTCCAAACAGGCTCCGCCGCTCGCTGTGGCCGAGAATGACGTATGTGATCAGCATCTGGCGCAGCATGGAGGGGCTGATTTCGCCGGTGAATGCGCCGCTTTGCTCGAAGTGCATATTCTGCGCTGCGAGGCGGATGCCATCGTGCTGGCCGATGGAGGCCACGCCTGCAGCCAGGCTGATGTATGGCGGCGCGACCACGATGTCCACGCGCTGCTCATCCTTTGCCAAAACGGTGAAATCCTTCAGGAACTCCGCAGTCTCCTCCGGGGTTTTGTGCATCTTCCAGTTGGCGGCGATGATAGGCTTGCGCATGTGTTTTTGGTATTGAGGGGTAGGGAAAACGGGCCGGACGATGGCGGCGGATTCCCGGTCTGCAAGTGTGCAGAACCACCCCCTTCTAATCCGGGCGCATCCGGGCACTCGGCGGGCTCATCAAGCTGATGAATTCATTCATCCAACCATACCCCCTTTTCATCCAGGAGAGATTGAGTAAATGGCGCGCGCACCGTTCACTCGTAGTCGAGTCCCCACCAACCCTCCTAAGCCGATGGACCTCAGACTGATCACCCGCACCCTCGTTCTCGCACTCGCTGCTACCCCCGTCATTGCAGGCGCGGCGGGGGAAAAGAGCGACAAACCCGTGCACAAGTTCCTCTCCGTCGAGGACAAGTCCAGCCTCAGCGCCGCCTACCAGTGGCTCGACATCGCCCAGGAAGCGACTGCCCGCGAAGTGGATCGCAGTGCGCCGCGGCCCACCATTATCTCCCGTACACTCGCCGTCTGGGCCACCGCCATGTACGATGCCTGGGCCGCCTATGACGAAAAGGCCGTAGGCTCCCGCCTCGGCGACAAACTCCGCCGGCCTGCCGCGGAGCGCACGCTCGCCAACAAACAGAAGGCCATCGCCTACGCCAGCTACCACTCGCTGCTCTATGTGTATCCCGCAGACAAAGCCTATCTCGACGGCGAAATGAAACGCATGGGCTTCGATTCCTCAGTGATCTCCAAAGATCCCGCCGCCCCCGAGGGCGTCGGCTATCTCGCCGCCAATGCCGTCATGGATTACCGCCGCCGCGACGGCGCCAATCAGTTCGGCGACGCACCCGGCAGCGACGGCGTGCCGTATTCCGACTACACCGCCTACCAGCCCGTCAATCCCCCGGATAAGATACTCGATCCCGACCGCTGGCAGCCCATCACCTTCACCATGCCCGACGGCAAAAAGGTCACGCCCGGCTTTCTCACCCCGCAGTGGGGCCGCGTGAAGCCGTTCGTCATGGAGAGCGCCGCGCAGTTCCGCCCCGGCCCGCCGCCGAAGACGACCACGGACGACGCCACCCTGCGCAAGGAGACCGACGCCGTGCTTGCCTACAACAACGGCCTCACCAACGAGCAGAAAGCGATCGTCGAATTCATGCGTGACGGCCCGCGCTCCACCGGCCAGAGCGGCCACTGGCTGCGCTTCGCTCAGGATGTTTCCCGCCGTGACAAACACACGCTCGATCAGGACGTGAAACTCTACTTCATCGTCGCCAACGTCGCCATGGACGCCTTCATTTCCTGCTGGGAAACCAAGCGATTCTACGATTCCTCCCGCCCGTGGACCCTCATCCACCACTATTACAAAGGGAAGACCATCAAAGGCTGGGCCGGCCCCGAAGGTGGCGTGAAAGAGATGGCCGGCGAGGAATGGCATCCCTACTCGCCCCAGTCGTTCGTCACTCCTCCGTTCCCCGGCTACACCAGCGGCCACGCCACCGTCAGCGGTGCCTGCGCCAAGGTCATCGCCCTTTTCACCGGTAGTGACAAATTCGGCTTCATCGAGCGCCGCAAGCATTGTGAACTCACCGAGAAAAACGCCGGCGAGATGGTGACTCTCGACCTCAAAACCTGGAGCGGCACTGCCGATATGGCCGCCCTCTCCCGGGCCATGGGCGGCTACCACATCCCCGTGGACAACGATGTCGGCCTCAAAGTCGGGCGCGAGATCGCCGACTGGTCATTCCCCAAGTACCAGGAATTCTTCAACGGCATCGCGAAGGTCAGGGAGTAGCCGTGGAGCGGCGTGGTTGCCTTCGGCGGTCTCCCGGAGTCGGCTCCAGCCGCCGTTGTCAAAATCCGCGAAGCGGCACTTCAAGTCAGGGTTGGCATCCCCAAACCCTGATGCCCCCGCCCTGCTGCCAGAATGGCTCCTTCGTCGCTTGGTTGTGCGGCGGCTGGAAGCGCGCCGCTCCATGGCATCGGCTTCCGGCGCGACCTTCGGGCACGGCGGACGCTTCTCAATACTCAACCGCAGCGACGGGGCGCGAGGGGAAGACCTGCGGGCCGGAATTCCGGTCCATCCGGCGGCGGAACGCCCCGAGACAGAGGGACAGGGCGAGCCCGATCACGGTGCCGATGATCGTCCAGCGCGCCGTGCGCGGGAACCATTCCGGGCCGACGGGAAGGACCGGCTGCTTTCCATACTGAAGGATTTCGGCATAAGGCGGAATGGAAAGAGTGAGGCTGGCGGTGGTGAGCCGGCTGCGCATGTCGGCGAGTTGGGCCTGCTCTCCGGGCTGCCCGCCATTTTTGGCGATGGAAGCGGTGAGGGTGTTGACCCGGGCTTCGTACATTTGGCGTTCCCGCTTCTGCTCCTCAAGCATGGCATAGCCGGTCATCTCCGCGCGTGCGTCACAAACGGCATTCACGAAGCTCGCACAGTCCTCTGCTTTCGGCCCCTGCATGGTGATGTTGATGATCGTCGTGCCAGGCAAAACGCTGATCTGGAGCTGCTTTTGCACCTCCTTCACCGCTTCGTCGGCGGTCATGTGAAATTCATTTTCCAGGTTAAGGTTCTTCACCATCCTGAGCAGACATGCCGCGGAGCCGAGAGAGGTCACTTCGTTCTGGAGCCACTCGCTGTGCGTGATCCCGGTGGCATCCCCGGCCGGACGCAGAGGCCGGAATTGGGTGGTGCCCTCATAGACCGGCTTCTCCACTGTAAAGATAAACGTCCCGGCCCCGGCCCCGAAAAGAAACCCTGCGGCCGTCAGTAGCACGCCATGCCTGCGAAAAAAACCGGTCTGGGGAGCAGTGGGGGTTTTCATAATGGCCGCGAGACTACCTGCCGGGAGGGCCAGCGTCAAACTTTCTGTCCCGGTGACATCACGTCGCTCCCGGCGGGCCAGTATGGCGCATCCGGCGGGCGTTTTGGGGCGTTCCTTCAGCAGGCAGCGGAATGAAAACCCAGGCACACTTTCTGATGAAGAGAATCCTCGCCGTTTCCGCAGACAACTGATACACTGCCCGCAGAAACATCGAACCAGTCCCAGAACCATGTTTCCCAGCCATTCCACGACCAGACCAGGCTTCTGCCGCCGCCAGCGGCTGCGACGATTGATGGACTGATAGCTGTCCGTCATGCGCTCATGACGGTTGACCATGCTTCGCTTCAACTTTTTCATCCCCTACTCCCCATGAAACCAAATACCCCCCGGGCTAAAGATTCCCCCGCTGCACCGCAGCCTGCCACCGTCGTCACGGTGCAGGGCACGGACGTGATGCCCGTAAAGCCGGCACGCAAGAAAGTCTCCGCCGTGCCCGGCCTCATGCCCATTTTGCCCATCCGTAATGCCGTGCTCTTCCCCGGCATGGTCGTGCCCCTGACCATCGGACGGACCGCTTCCCGCAAGCTCGTGGAGGAACTCAAGGGCGGCACCGTCGGGGTCTTTACCCAGAACAATGAATCCGAAGAAGAGCCGCAGGCCAAAGACCTCCACCGGGTGGGTGTCAGCGGTAAGGTCATGCGCACCATCAAGCAGAGCGCCGATACGCTCGTCATCATCGTCAATTTGGAGGAGCGCATCGCGCTCGTCTCCGCCGGTGCGCCCGCGCCGTATCTTCGTGCGCAGACCCAGACGCTGCGCTCCATTGCCCCGCCGCAGACGCCGGAATGGACCGCCGAACTCGCCTCGCTGCGGCAGTCAGCACTCGCTCTCCTCGAACACAAGGAAGACGTGCCGGATCAGGTCGGCGTTTTCATTCGCAACATCGACGAGCCCGGCCGGCTCACGGATTTCATCGCCGGCGGCATTGATATGGAAATCGCCGAGCGGCAGAACCTGCTGGAGGAACTGGACGTGGAGAAGCGCGTGCGCATTCTCCAGGTGAAAGTGGCTTCGCAACTCCACATCGCCGAGTTGCAGGACAAGATTCAAAAGGATGTGCAGTCGCAGTTCGGCGAGATGCAGCGCCGCGCGTGGCTCAGCGAGCAGAAGAAAGCCATCGAGAAGGAACTCGGTGAAAACGCCGGCAGCGACGGTGACGACCTCAGCAAACTGAAGGCCAAACTTGCTGAAGTCAAACTGCCGAAAACCGCGCGCGAGCAGGCTGACCGCGAGATCAAGCGGCTCAACCACATTCCCGCCGGCAGCCCGGAATACAGCGTCATTATCAGCTATCTCGAAACCATGGCAGCCCTGCCGTGGAATACGACAACCGACGACAACCTCGACCTCAAGCACGCCCGCAAGGTGCTCGATCAGGATCACTTCGGCCTGGAGAAAGTGAAGCGCCGGCTGGTGGAATATCTCGCCGTGCGCAAACTGAATCCCAAAGGCCGCAGCCCCATCCTGCTCCTGCTCGGCCCGCCCGGTGTCGGCAAGACGAGCCTCGGCCAAAGCGTCGCCCGCGCTATGGGCCGCAAATTCTCCCGCGTCAGCCTCGGCGGCGTGCGCGATGAGGCGGACATCCGCGGTCACCTTCGCACTTACATCGGCGCCATGCCCGGGCGACTCATCAACGAGATCCGCCGCGCCGGCACCGCTAACCCCGTCATCCTGCTCGATGAACTCGACAAGCTCGGCAACGATTTCCGCGGCGACCCCGCCAGCGCGCTGCTCGAAGTGCTCGACCCTGCGCAAAATCACACCTTCACCGATCACTACCTCGACACGCCGTTTGATCTCAGCCGCGTTCTCTTCATCGGCACCGCCAATTCACTCGACACCATTCCCGCCGCCCTTCGCGACCGGGTGGAAGTCATCGAACTGAGCAGCTACACCTCCACGGAAAAGCGCGCCATCGCCACGAAGTATCTCGTCCCGCGGCAGCGCAAAGAGCACGGCCTGAAAGTGAAACAGTTCGTCCTCGCCCCCGACGCGCTTGATCTCCTCATCTCGGACTACACCCGCGAAGCCGGCGTCCGCGAACTCGAGCGCACCATCGCCTCACTCTGCCGCGCCGTCGCCGCGCGCATCGGCTCCGGCGAAAAGTCAGAGGCCACCATCACCACGGCCGCCGTCGGGGAAATCCTTGGCCCGCCGAAATTCCTCCACGACGAAAAGCTCGACATCCCGCGTCCCGGCGTCGTCACCGGCCTCGCGTGGACGCCTGTCGGTGGCGATATTCTCCACATCGAAGCCCTGCGTTATCCCGGCAAAGGCAACACCCAGCTAACCGGCCAACTCGGCGACGTGATGAAGGAATCCGTGCAGACCGCTCTCAGCCTCGTGCGCAGCCGCAGCGACGCCCTCGGCATCGCGCCGCGCACGTTTGCTCACAACGACGTCCATGTTCACGTGCCCGCCGGCGCCGTCCCCAAAGACGGCCCCAGCGCCGGCGTCGCCATGTTCACCGCCCTCGCAAGTCTCTACACGGACAAACCCGTCCGCTCCGACATCGCCATGACCGGCGAGATCAGCCTCCGCGGCACCGTCCTTCCCATCGGAGGTCTCAAGGAAAAATCCCTGGCCGCCCTTCGTGCCGGCATCACCACCATCCTCCTCCCCGAAGCCAATCGCAAAGACGCCCCTGAAATCCCCGCCGAGGTGATGAAAGGCGTGAAGCTCATCTTCGTGAAGACCGTGGACGACGTGCTGCGCGAAGCGCTGGTGAAGTAAGATTCACCGCATTCCTCTGCACATTAAATCCTGCCATTCGGTCGCGGCACTGGCAGGCCTTCGGCATCGAAGCAATCCAGCGCGGTGCCTGCCATGCGGGCGATGAGTCCCCGCCGGATTTCACGGTCATCGGCGAAAACAGTCATCCACACACTGAAGAAGCCGTAGCCGGCGGCGGTATCCAGGATGAGCGTGCGCGCGGCAGGTCTCACGGCTTCGGGAAAGTCTGTAAGTGTCGCCTTCTGGCCTTCCGCCAACGCCCACACCTGCTCACGGTCTTTCCAACGTTTGTCACGACGAGCGGGACGCCGCCCGCGCGGAGCCAGCGGGTGCCGATCCAGCCCGACGAGGTCGCGCAGCTTGTCCGCGAGCGGTCTGGCGGCGGCATCCAGAGCAGGAGCCGTCTCGACAATACCGCCCGCGCGATAGCAAAAGGCGCGCAGGGTATTGTCGCGGTCGGGCCAGAGGAAATCCGCCGCGTTGGTTTCCGTGTCGCCCTTCACGGAATTGCAGTTGGTGCAGCCGAGCAGGAAGTTGCTCCACGTCGTTTCCAGTGCCGGCACCACACTCTTCGGTGTGACGTGCTCCACAGCGAGACTCACCGGCAGTCGCCGCTCGCAGTAGCTGCAATAACTACCCAGCCGATCCTCCAAATCACCGATGGCCTCATGATACCGCTTGTAGGTGCGCGGAGCCTCGCCGCGATGGATGGGTCTCATGGAGGCGGGCTATTTGAGGCCATGCTGCGCGGCGAGCGCCTCCAGTTTCAGCACCGCCTCCAGTCCCGGCTGCGTGCTGAATCCCTCGCCGGCATCGCGGAATTCCCGCTCGGCCTGCGCCAGTTCATCGGCCCGGGTGCTGCCGTTTTTTTGCAGCAATTCCAGGTAGCGCGCCGTGGCCTCGTTGAGTTGTTCGGCGCGGTGACTTTGCTGGGGATTAGCGATTCCTTGATTTCGCTCCATGATATCCTCGATGGGCTGGCTGGAATAGTCATCATCTGCGAGTTCCGGCTGTAGCTGGATGAGTTCGCCAGGCAGAAGCGCCTGAATCAGAATCGGCGAATGCGTGGTGCAGATGAACTGCACGCGCGGGAAGGTGCGTTTCAAGTCATCCACCACGCGGCGCTGCCACTTGGGATGCAGATGCAGGTCCAGTTCATCAATGAGCACCACGCCTTCCGTCTGTCGGAGCACATCCGCGCCCATCCACGGATTCAGCGTGATGGCGCGACGGGCGAGATCGCCAACGAGAGTCACCATCGTTCTCTGCCCGTCGCTCAAGTCGTCGAGCAACACCGCGCGCCCGTCCTCCATGCTGACCGCCGCCTGAGTGAGATCATAATCCATCGCCACGTCCTTCCCTCCGGGCAGGCAGTTCAGGATCGCCTGCTTCATAGCGGCGTAGGCCGTGGCCGATCCGTTGCCTTTCAGCGCCTTGATGTCCTGTTTGAAGATCCAGCGGTTCAAATCCCGTTTGCTGGAGCGCCCGTGCAGGCAGTCGCGGTATCCCTCGAAGCGGGAGAGCGTGAGCTTTTCGGATTCGGAGGGTTCGACAGTTTCCGTGGGCTGATTCCATAGCCTGCCAGCTGGATAATATCCCATCAGAGGCAGATCTATCTTGTGCCCTCCATGAACCCCGGTCCATACCGACAGAGCCTGATTTCTCATAGGACTTTCCGGCTCAATCAGATCATCTGCGTCGCGGTAAGTATTAGCCGGGGAGATATGTGAGTCAATAGATTCGCTGAAACGTGCACTCCAACGCTCCCTATCTAATCGAAAAAATTTCCCATGCGCGCTCACTGTCGCGGGCAATTGAGGCTCAAAACTGAGTTGGTCTCCCATCCGCTGTGGTTTGCGGTGTATGTCATGTTTGGAAATTGGACGGGAATCGTAATCTTTAGCGAACAGTTCCAAGCAATATCCTAAAGCTGCGGCACCGGCCTCAAGCACCGTAGTCTTCCCGCTGCCGTTCTCACCGACGATCAAATTGAACCCCGGCCCGAACGCGAATTCGCGCTCGGTGAATCCCCGGAAGTTTCGCAGTATCAGTTTATCCAGCCGCATGGTCTGAGATTAGATTGAGGCTTGGGATTGGTCAACGCCTCACAGCCCCTTGTCCGTCACCGCGCCTTCGCTGGCGCTGGTGACTAGCTTCGCGTACTTTGCGAGCACGCCGCGGGTGTAGCGGGGTTTGGGCTGTTTCCATTTCGCGAGGCGTGCTTTGATTTCCGCGGCGGGAATGTCGAGGGTGATGCGGCGCTTTTTGCTATCAATGGTGATGCCGTCGCCGTTTTTGATGATGGCGATAGGGCCGCCGTTGAAGGCTTCGGGGGTGATGTGGCCGACGACGAAGCCGTGGCTGCCTCCGCTGAAACGACCGTCGGTTATCAAAGCCACGCTCTTGCCGAGGCCCATGCCCATGACGGCACTGGTGGGGCCGAGCATTTCGCGCATTCCGGGGCCGCCGCGGGGGCCTTCCATGCGGATGACGATCACGTCGCCGGCTTTGATCTTGCCGCCGGTGATGGCGTGCATGGAGTCCTCTTCGCTGTCGAAAACGCGCGCCTTGCCGCTGAAGCGGTCGCCTTCCTTGCCGCTGATTTTGCCCACCGCCCCGCCGGGCGCGAGGTTTCCGTAGAGAATGGCGAGGTGTCCGTCCTTCTTGATGGGATCGCTTAGCGGACGAATGACCTGCTGGCCTTTCGGATAAGGCTTCACCTTCGCCAGGTTCTCTTTCCACGTCTTGCCGGTCACGGTCATCACGTCGCCATCAATGAGCTTGGCCTCCAGGAGCATCTTCATCAGCGGGAGCGTGCCGCCGATCTTCACCAGCTCCATCATCACGAATTTGCCGCTGGGTTTGAGGTCGGCGAGCACCGGCGTTTTCGCGCCGACTTTGGTGAAGTCATCAATGCTCAGCTTCACATTCGCCGCGTGGGCCATCGCCAGCAGGTGAAGCACGGCGTTGGTGCTGCCGCCGAGCGCGATGACGACGGCGATGCTGTTCAGAAAGGCCTCGCGGCTCAGAATATCCGAAGGGCGGATGCCGCGCTTGATGAGATGCAGCACGGCGGCGCCGGCGTCGAAGCAGTCCATGAGTTTTTCATCGCTGACGGCGGCCTGGGCGGAGGAGTTCGGGAGGGAAAGACCGAGTGCTTCGATGGCGCTGGCCATGGTGTTCGCTGTGTACATGCCGCCGCAGCTTCCGGGGCCAGGAATGGCGCACTGTTCGATGTCACTGAGCGTCTTGTCCGTGATCTTGCCGGTGGCGTGCTGACCCACGGCTTCGAAGACGCTCACAATGTCCACGTCCTTGCCGTCGTGGCAGCCCGGTTTGATGGTGCCGCCATAGACGAAAACCGAAGGCCGGTTGAGTCGCGCCATGGCCATCACACAGGCCGGCATGTTCTTGTCGCAGCCGCCGATGGCCACCAGTCCGTCGAGCATTTCGCAGCCCACCACGGTCTCGATGCTGTCGGCGATCACCTCGCGGCTCACCAGGCTGTATTTCATGCCCTCGGTGCCCATGCTGATGCCGTCGGAGATGGTGATGGTATTGAAGATGAGACTCTTCCCGCCGGCGGCATCCACGCCTTTCGCGGCTTCCAGCGCCAACTTATCAATGTGGATATTGCACGGCGTGACCTGACTCCATGTGCTGGCGATGCCGATTTGATTCTTCTTAAAGTCGCCACGCTGAAACCCGACGGCGTGCAGCATGGCGCGGCTGGCGGCGCGGTCTGGCCCATCCACAAGGATGGCGCTGTGATTGCGATGCAGGGCTGCGGGGGAGTTCTTCTTGGTGCTCATAGGGCCGGGCCATTGGCACGGGCCAGGACGTGAGGCAAGAGGCGCGGGCGAAATATCCTGCCGGTCAGTGCAGGTGAATTCCGGTTTTGCCGCATGGCCGGGTGTGTGTATGCTCCGAGCCATGCCCCTCCGACCACTCCCCATCGCCGCCTTACTCGCTTTCGTTTCGTCCGCTGCGGCCACGGACTTCCCGCTTCTCAATGCCACCGCGCCGGCCAAAGCCTTCGTCCCCACCGTCGCCAACGCCAGTCTCGTCTGGCAGCAGGAAGCTGACCCCGCCAACATCGCCTCGTGGACGAGCGGCAATACCGGCATCGGTTATGACACCAACACCGGCCTCGGCGGCAACTACCTCCCGCACATCGGCATCAACGTTCAGGCGGCCATGTTGAGCACCACGACTCCCGTCTTTGCCGGCAACGGCAGCGTCTTCATCCGCGTCCCCTTCACCGTGAATGCCGCGCAGCGCCCGCTCTTCAAGAGCCTCGCCCTGCGGATGCGCTATGACGACGGCTTTGTCGCGTGGATCAACGGGACCAAAGTCGTCTCCGGTTCTGTATCGCTCTCTCCCACTACTCCCGCATGGAACAGCACGGCCACGAACTCCCGCGACGCCAATCTTACCGGCTTCGATGAATTCGACATCACCCAGCACCTCGGTCTGCTCCACGATGGAGAAAATATGCTTGCCATCCAGGGCCTCAATGCCGCCACCAACAGCAGCGACTTGCTCATCGTGCCCACGCTCCTCGCCACGGACATCCCGCAACCGCGCTGGCCGACGCCGGTGTTCACCGCAGTCCCCGGCATCGGCGTGCGCACGCGGCCCGTCGCCATTCGCAACGCAGGGGACGGCTCCGGCAAGCTCTACATCGTCGAGCAGCGCGGCGTCATTTCCTTCCTGAGCGGCGGCGTGCTCACCCAATTCATGGACATCAATGTCCGCGTGAAAGGGAATGACGACGGCGGCACCAACGAGGAAGGCCTGCTTGGCCTCGCTTTTCCGCCGAACTTCGCCCAAAGTCGCCGCTTTTACGTCGCCTACAATAACTTCACCGCCACCGTCGCCACGCCCACCGCGCCCGCGGTGGCTGCGGGATCGCTCGTCCTCTCCCGCTTCACGACATTCGCCGGAAATCCCGCTCTCGGCGATCCGGCCAGCGAGCAGATTCTCGTGACCATTCCCCATCCCACCAACACCAACCACAACGGCGGCGACATCCATTTTGGCAAGGACGGCCTGCTCTACTGGGGCACCGGCGATGGCGGCGGCGGCGGCGATACTCCGAACAACTCCCAAAATCCCAATGTCCTCCTCGGCAAGATGCTTCGCCTGAATGTCGAAGCTCAGGCTACTGGCGGCTCCCTCATTCCCGCTGCCAACCCCTGGGCTGCCGCCGGCGACGGCGTGGCGGACCAGATTTACCACATCGGCCTGCGCAATCCCTGGCGATGGTCATTTGACCGCCTCACCGGCGACCTGTGGATCGGCGATGTGGGACAGGACACCAGCTACGAGGAAATTGATTTCATCCCCGGCAATACGTCCGGCCTCAACTTCCAGTGGCGTCGTCGTGAGGGCCTCCACGACTACAATACCACCAGCCCTTACGCCCCCGGCACTCTCACCGATCCGATCCTCGAGAAAAGCGGCTCTGACGTTTCCGTCACCGGTGGCTTTGTCTATCGTGGACGTGACTTCCCCCGCATGAACGGCATCTACTTCTACGGCGACTACGGCAGCGGGAATTTTTATGGCGTTCAGAAAGACGCCGCCGGCGTCTGGCGCAGCAACACGTTCACCACCACCCCCGCCGCCTCCGTCACCACCTTCGGCGAAGACGAAGCTGGTGAACTCTACTGGGCCAACGGCAGCAGCGGCATCGTCTCCCGCATCACCGATGGCGGCAGCGATTTCGCCTATCTCAGTATCGTGAGTAACAGCACGAGCCCCGCAGGCCGGGTCACGATGACATGGGGGGCGGCAAACACGAAGAGCTACTTGCCGGAAGTCTCCACTGATCTGGTGAACTGGATCGCAGCCGGTCCCGTCCAGACGGGCACGGCGAGTTTCCGTCTCACATTCACTGAAACGGTTGATCCCCCGGCTGGCACGGGGAGGCGCTACTTCCGGGCGAGGGAACTGTAGCTCACTGCGGCCCAGGAAGCCGCAAGTCCCGCCCTGCCGCGTTTTTTGCCTGCCGTCGCGGGGAAATGCGTGTATCCTTCCGCCCGCTTTGACCATTCACCATGCAGCTTCCTCTGTTCCTCCGACCCCTCGCCCTTTTCGCCACTCTCTCCACCGCCGCCGCGCTCGACCTGCAAAAGGGCGACCGTGTTTGTGTCGTCGGCAATACCTTTGGTGAGCGCATGCAGTTCAGCGGCTACTTTGAGGCCCTGCTCCATGCGCGACACGGGGAAAAGGAGGTCGTCGTCCGCAATCTTTCATGGTCTGCGGATACCCTGACGCTCAAGCCGCGGCCGCTCGACTGTCCTACGCAGGATCAGTTTCTGACTCAATACAAAGCCAGCGTCATCCTCGCGTGTTTTGGGTTGAACGAGAGCTTTGAGACGCCGCTGCCTCAGTTTCAGAAAGACCTGGAAGCGTTCATTGAGCACACGCAGGCGCAAAAATACGACGGCGCGGCCCCTCCGCGGCTGGTGCTCATCTCCCCGGTGGCGCACGAGCAGATGGAAAGCGCAGGAATGCCCAACGCCCGCAAGCATAACGGCCAAATGGAGTCCTTCGTCATGGCCATGGCGGAAGTCTGCGCGAAAAGGAAAGTCGAGTTCGTGGACATCTTCCATCCGCTGCTGGCTCAGTATCAGAAGCAGCCGAAGCGGAAGCTGACAACAAATGGCATCCATCTCAACGAGGATGGCGAGCGATTCGTCAGCGGCGAGTTGGATGTCCGGCTTTTCGGCCCGCCGGACGCGCTCAAAGGTAAGTGGACGCAGGAGAAAATGGAGACGCTGCGCCAGGCGGTGAATGAAAAGAGCCGGCAGTTCTTCTATCGCCATCGCCCGATCAATCCGTTCTATATCTACGGCGGTCGCGCTGCGCCTTTCGGCACGGTGAGTTTCCCCCCGGAGATGGAACGGCTTGATAGCATGGTGGCGAACCGCGACCGCAGGGTCTGGGATATCGCGCAGGGAAAGACGACGGATCTGGCGGTGGATGATTCCAATCTGAAGCCGGTGCCGGAAACGCCGACGACGATGAAGACGGAGCCGAAGATCAACACGCCGGAGGAAGAGAAGGCGACGTTCACCATCCTCGAAGGCTTTGAAGTCAACCTCTTCGCCAGTGAGGTGGAGTTCCCGGACCTGAAGAAGCCGGTGCAGATGGCATTCGATGCGAAAGGCCGTCTGTGGGTGACGACAATCCCCACTTATCCGCATCTCTTTCCCGGGCAGGAGCCGCAGGACAAGGTGCTCATTTTGGCGGACAAGGACGGCGACGGCAAAGCGGACGAGAGCAAGGTTTTCGCGGACAATCTCTACATTCCCATTGGCATCGAACTCGGTCATGGCGGGGCGTATGTCTCGGCAGAGCCGGACCTCATCTTTCTCAAGGATACCAACGGCGATGACAAAGCAGACGTGCGCAGCGCCGTGCTTCACGGCTTTGGCACGGAGGACAGTCACCACGCGATCAGCGCCTTCGAGTGGGGCCCTGGCGGCGGGCTGCACATGATGGAGGGAACGTTCCACCACACTCAGGTCGAGACGCCGTGGGGTCCAGTGCGTCTGGAAAATGCCGGCGTGCTCCGCTACGAGCCGCGCACGGAAAAGCTGGGCGTCTATGTGACTTATCCCTACGCCAATCCATGGGGGCAGGTGTGGAATGAGTGGGGCCGCAACTACATCGCGGACGCCAGCGGCGGCGATAATCACTATGGCAATGCCTACAGCGGCTGGCTGCCCTATCCGCAAAAGCACGCCAACATGGATCGCTTCACGGACAAGAAGGCCCACGTGCGTCCCACCGCCGGCTGCGAAGTCGTGAGCAGTAAACAATTCCCGGACGAGTATCAGCAGTGGTGGCTCCTGAACAACAACATCGGCTTCCAGGGCACGCGCATGTTCCATGTCGTTGACGACGGCAGCGGCTTCAAATCCACCGAGTGGAAAGACCTCATCTTCAGCAGTGATCCGAACTTCCGCCCGGTGGACCTGCAGTTCGGCCCGGACGGCACGCTCTACATCGTGGACTGGTACAACCCGATCATCGGCCACATGCAGTTCAGCCTGCGCGATCCGAAACGCGACAAGGCGCACGGCCGCATCTGGCGCATCACGGCGAAGGGCCGCGAGTTGGTAAAGCCGGCGAAGATCGAAGGCGCGAAGGTTCCGGAACTGCTCGAACTTCTCCGCAGCTACGAAGACCGCACGCGCTACCGCGTCCGCCGTGAACTCGCGCAGCGCGATACGCCGGCGGTGCTTTCCGCTGTCGAGAAATTCGTCAAAGCTCTGCCGCCGGCTGACCCGCAGCGCGAGCATCTGCAACTCGAGTGCCTTTGGGTGCAGCAGTGGCACGATGCCGTGGACGCCGCTCTCTTAAAGCAAGTGCTCGCCAGCAAGGAGCCGCGCGCCCGCGCTGCCGGCATCTATGTGCTGCGCTTCTGGCTGGATCGCATTCCCGGGGCGGCTGCGATGTTGAAGGCAGCGGCGAATGATGAGTATCCCACCGTGCGCATGGAGGCCGTCGTCGCCGCCAGTTTTCTCCATAGCACAACCGGTGTAGAGATCGCTCTTACTGCCGCGACGCGAGAGGCTGATTATTACATCAACTACGCGTTCAACGAAACAATGCGTGCCCTGGAGCCTTTCTGGGAAGAAGCCGTCACGAAGGGAATTCCGATTATTGCTAAAAATCCCCGTGCCCTGTCGCTGCTTCTGAACAAATTCAGCAATGCAGAACTGATTGCGATGCCCCGTTCAGAGGCCGTTTGGGATGCGATTCTAAGTCGGGAAAATATGAGCCGCGAGTTGCTTGAATCCGCGGTGAAGGCATTGGCGGCGGATGGCAAGTCACCCGTTGGGATCATTTTGACGAGGTTGCTATTCGCCAAAGGGACGGGGCTTGCTGAACTGCTGGCCACTTGGGACGAGAAAGACATCATTGCTTCGACAAACGACATAGTAAGCACGTTCAAGGGGACCAGTCGTTTGGACGTCAAGGAAGCGACGTTAGCTGCCCTGGTGCGCGTGGGGGACGGCACCGCTGCATGGGATCTGGTGAAGGACAATCCCGCCGGCGTTATCGCGCTGTGCAATGCCATGCGTCTCATTCCCAACGCCGAAGTCCGCGGCAAAATGGGCGACCGTCTCGCCGCGCTGCTCGACAAGCTGCCCGCCTCTCTCACGGCGAAGGACGGCGCGGCGGCGGGCCGCTTTGTCCGCGTCGAACTCCCGCGCAAAGGCACGCTCAGCCTCACAGAAGTGGAAGTTATTTCCGGCGGCAAAAACATCGCCATGAACGGCAAGGCCACGCAGAGCAGCACCGCGCAGGGCGGCGTCGCCAGCCGCGCCATTGATGGTGGCACGCACGGTGAATGGGGCCGCGGCACCACCACGCACACAGAGATAGACGAGACCAATCCCTGGTGGGAAGTGGACCTCGGCAGCACCGCGACTATCGGAAAGATCGGCATCACCAACCGCAACGACCCCGGCAGCCAGCTCGGTCACCGCCTCGACGGATTCCGCCTCACCATTCTCGACACCGCTCGGCATCCCGTCTTCACCTACAATCACGGCGCCGCCACTCCGCGGATGGAAATCCCCGTCACCGCCGGCACCGGCGCTGCGCTCCAGGCCGCGCTCGTTCGCGCCTTTGCCAGCGTGCCGGGGCGCGAGGCGGAAAAGTTCACCAGACTCCTCCCGCTCATTGCCAGTGCCGACCTCCGCGCTGCCGCCGTCGGCGCGTTGAAGGATCTCGACCTCAGCAAAGCCTCCCCCGATTCCCTCA
>JANOZA010000242.1:0-4253 GCA_031429155.1 Verrucomicrobiota bacterium
AGCAGTGACGCCTTCTTCCCCACTGGCGCGCGAGAGTTCCGGCCCCGTTGCCTTGTCGCTGGCGAAAGCCTGCCTGGTAACGTGATACCGTGGCTCGCCCCACTCCAAGGGCCTCGGCAGTTTGCGCCAGACTGGCCCCCACCGACGCGATGGGCGACGACGTGCGCTTCAAGAACCACGGCCTGGCTCCCAAGTCCGCCGCCGACTTCGCCATCCTGCTGCACGGCTTCCACTTCCTGAAAGCCGAAGGTGTGATGGCCATCATCCTGCCCCACGGCGTGCTCTTCCGGGGCGGTGCCGAAGAACGCATCGGCACCAAGCTGCTCAAAGACGGCCACATTGATACCGTCATCGGCCTGCCCGCGAACCTGTTCTACTCGACCGGCATTCCGGTCTGCATCCTCGTGCTCAAGAAATGCAAGAAGCCCGACGACGTGCTCTTCATCAACGCCGCCGAGCAGTTGACTCCTTTGTCCCCGGCTCAGTCGGGCTTCGCCCAACGCTGTGCGTTGCCTGTCTCACTCAGCCCACTTGCTGAGTTCGGCTCGTGAAAGGCAAACGCCAGAACCAACAGACGGAAGAGCACATCGCCAAGATCATCGCCACCTACCAATTCCGCACGGAAGCGGAGCGCTTCTCCCTCCTGGATGCAGGCTTTTTACCCAGGCGATTGGATTCCTGGCGGGCTGCGGTGTCGAAATCAGCCCGCTTCCGGCCCGGCGAATGACAGTGAACTCTCCAGCCAGTCGTCGCTTTGAAGGATGCGCCGTCGCTGGCGATAGGCTTCGTGCTGCGCGGTGCGCTGGGCTTTTTTGATAACGCGTTCGGCGAATCTCTGGGCACCCGGCACGCCGCGGGCGAGCGCAGACTCCATGGCGCTGCGCACCGGCGCGGAGGTGAATCGCCGCAATAGTTCATCCTCCGCAGAAGAAAAGGACTCCGCCATGCCTGGATCGCCCTGACGTGCGCAGCGGCCAAAAAGCTGACGATCAACCCGGCCGGATTCGCTGCGCTCGGCTGATAAAACATGGAGCCCTCCGATGTCGGCGATGCCGGGGGAAAGGCGAATGTCGGTGCCGCGGCCGGCCATGTTGGTGGCAATGGTGATGCGGCGCGGCTCGCCTGCGGCGGCGACGATCATGGCTTCTTCGCGGATGCGCGTGGCGTTGAGCACGTGCGGCATGAGATTCTCCTTCTCCAGCCGGGTGGCGAGTTCTTCGCTGGCCCTGACACTGCGGGTGCCGACGAGGACGGGTGCGCCGGTGGCGTGAATTTCCTTCACCCGCGCGACGATGGCATCGAACTTCTCCCCGTGCGTGGCAAAGCACTTCGGCTCCGCCTGCACGCGAATGCACGGGCGATTGGTGGCGACGGGCACGACGGCCTGGCCATAGACGTGCCAGAGTTCCGGCGCGGCCTCGCGGGCGGTGCCGGTCATGCCGCAGAGGCGGCGGTAGAGGCGAAAGAATTTCTGAAAACTGATGCGCGCGATGGTGTCTGATGGCGGCGTCACAGGCAGGCACTCTTTCGCTTCGACCGCCTGGTGCAGGCCCTGACGCCACGAACGGTCGGCCATCGGACGGCCCGTGAACTCATCCACGATCACCACCTTGTCATCCTCCACGACATACTGCTGCCCGCGGTGGTAGAATTCGCGCGCGGAGAGGGCCAGCCGCAGCAGTTCGCGGCAGCGGTCGGGCGCACGCCAGAGTCCGGAAAGATGCGCGCCGCATTCCGCTAGCAGCTTTTCGCCGTCGCCCGTGAATTCGATCTCCTTGTGCCGCTCCTGAGCGCGGTAGTGCGCGCCATTCACGAACTTCTCCACCAGCGAGCACGCTTCATTGATGGCGGCAGTGAGCGGCGCGTTTTCCACTTTGGTCGAAATAATCAGCGGCGTCACGGCTTCATCAATGAGCAGGCTGTCCGCCTCATCCACGATGGCCGTGTGCAATCCGCGCTGCACTCCTGCCGCCGCAGCACGTCCGCGCCGCAGTACGTCACGCACCATGAGTCTGCCATGATCGCGCACGCTGCCCGCGCGGAGTTGATCGCGCAGAAAGTCTGCGGCGAATTCCTTGCTCGTGCCCCACACGACATGAGCCGCGTATTGCGCTGCGCGTTCCGTCTGCGGCATCGCGCCGTTCACAAAGCCCGCCTTGAGCCCGCACAATTCAAGGAGAGGCCGGAGAAACTGCGCATCGCGCTCCACGAGGTAGTCATTCACCGTCACGACGTGACACGGCTGCCCCGTCCAGCCGAACAGCACCGCCGTGAGCCCTGCGGTGAGCGTCTTGCCCTCGCCCGTCGCCATTTCCGCCAGCCGCCCGCGCTGCATGGCCAGCGCGCCCATGAGTTGCACGGGAAACGCATCCAGCCCGATAACCCGCCGCGCAGCCTCCCGCACGAGAGCCAGCGCCTCCCTCGTCACTGCCATCTCCCGCAATTGTCCCCGCTGCACCCGCTCCCGCGCTTCGCGCAGCCGCTCGTGGAACTGATGTGTCGCCAAGTCGCGCAACGCCGGCGCCAGCGCGTCCGTCAAATTCGCCTCCGCTTCCAGTTCCTTCACCAGCGTCCGCCGCCGGTGCCATCGGCCGATAAGTGAATTCACCACGGCATCCGCGCCTTTGTGGAGCGGTTCCAGTTTACGCGGTGTCAGGGTGGCGGCCATCGAAGTGACGAAATCTGAGCGCAGAATGGCGAAAGACTGACTGATGTCGAATGCCGAATGCCCGGAGGGCGATTTGGTTGATGCCGTGCTGCTGCGTCTCCCTCCAATTCCTGGAGTTGATTTCAAGCTCCGACCATCGCCAGCCAGGACTGGAGGTTGTAGTGGTTGGTGACGCGGGAGATTCTTCCGTCCCGAATCTCGAAAAAAGCCCCCACCCGCAGACGATAAGTCTGGCCCGTGGCTTCCGGCAGTCCGTCATCGCTGGCGAGGTATTTGCCGCGAATGAAAAACTCAGCGGCGGCCCGGCCGGGCGAGTCGCCGGTGAAGACAACGAGTTCCTCGACGGACTCTTGATAGCAACGATCCATCCGTTGCAGGAATGCGCGGAACGCTCCGGTACCGGTTTCCACGCCGCCTTCGTTGATTTCATGGACGACGTCGTCAGTGAGCATGGCGAGCAGCGCCTCCCGGTCTCCGGAATTGAAAGCGGTGTAATAGTCGTGAATGAGGGATGACATGCCGGTGTGATCTCAATTCATCCTCCGGCGGGCAAGCCCGAAAAAGAAGACAGGCATGCTCAGTCGGTCACGATCCGGATCGCCGCGGGGCGGATCAGCGCCGGATTGGTCTCGCCGGGAAGCGCACGGGCGCGGGCCTGGGCATCCATTTCCAGTGCCACAGTCTTGCGGTGAAAACCCTCGGAGACGACTTCGCCGATGTCGCTTCGCTGATAGGCAGGAAACACCGACTGCGACGGAGAAAACACGGCGAGCCGTCCGATATTCTCATCCACCAGTATGGAATCCGCCCGTCCGACCAGGTGGCAAAGCCCCACGTGGCATCCGAGTTCGACGGCGCGGGCGTCGGCACAACGACCGACACGCTCGACACCCGCCAGGCTCTCGGTCGCGCTCGGCACCAGCATCAGGTCCAGTTGGCTTCCCCGCAGAGCGGCGGACAATTCCGGTATCTCCACGTCGAGGCAGATCACCACCGCCAGCCTGTATCCGCGGAATCTCCAGATCCGAAGCGGCCCGCCGCCAGTGAAGGCGGCTTCCCATGGCGTGAGGTGAATCTTGTCCTGATGGAAAACAACGCCATCGCTCATAATCGGTGCCCGGTTCCGCAGGCAGCCAGTGTCATCCAGGAAGGGAACCGTGCCAAGAACCACCACTTTATCAGAACGAGCGAGCATCCCGCTCAGCTTCGGCCACAGTCCGTTCCAGAATACATCCGCCACGCCGCTGAGCTTGTCCTGCCCTTCGACAAACCGTTCCAGTCCCATCCAAGTGAACTCCGGGAAGAGCACCACGTCCGCGCCCTCGTCCCAGGATTGCAGGACGCGGCGGGTCACCAACTCCGCGTATTCCGCAGGATCAGCGGCTGGGGTGCCCACGTCGAATGTCCAAAGATCGAGGTTCAATCGCGCCATGATTTCATCCAAAAGGTGAGGGATTTAGGGGATTCGGTGGCCTCGCCGATTTCCTTCCAGGTGAAGGATGCCTGCAGTGCCGGCTGTTTCACGTAGCCGCGGGAAAGCCAGAATCCATCGAGCGGCCGGTAACCCTCCGGTCGCAGCGGGTGA
>JANOZA010000243.1:0-2531 GCA_031429155.1 Verrucomicrobiota bacterium
CTCACATTCCCCGGCTACACGGGCGCGACGTATCGCTTGGAGAAGTCGGCGACCCTCGCGCCGAATTCGTGGACGAACACCGGCATCTCTGCCGCAGGCACCGGCGGTGCGCAGACGCTCACCGTGCCAGCGGCGGTGACAGGCGGTGCGCCGGGGAGGTACTACTTCCGGGTGGTGAGGGAGTGAGGGTAAAGCCCGTGGCCCGTCGCTTTGGCTCGGTGGTAGAACAAATCAGCTCGCCTGTCTCCCTTCGGTCGGCTGAGACGGGTTAAAACAGCCCGCGCCAGCGGCACTCCAAAACGGGGTGCGCGTCCCGTATTCAAAGCGCTCCCCTTATCAAAGTGCGGCTGCCGCCGAAATGCCAACCCGTCTCGGAGTGACGGGCCACGGGTGGCAGCCAAGCCCCCCTCCTTCACCAAGCGCAGCAGCACGTTCACGTTCTCCAGTTTCACGGCGGCGGCCGGTAGCAAATGAAGAATGAAAAATGCAGAATGCAGAATGCAGAATGCAGAATGAAAAATGCAGAATGCAGAAAGGGGGAGAATGAGCGGGGGAGGCTTTTGCCGCAGCCGGCTAAGAGCTTGCGGTTTGGCGCTTTGGATGGCAGGATCGGAACCATGACTGCGACCATTACTATTGATGAAGCCGGACAGATACTTCTGCCCGAAGCGTTGCAGCGTGCCTTTGGCGTGGTGCCGGGGGCTCGCCTGCGGGCCGAAGTGAACTCCGGGCGCATGGAGATCGTGAAGGACGTGCCGGAAGTCACAGAGGGAGTGCTGGAAAATGGCGTGCTGGTGCTGCCCCGGCTGGGCATCAAAATGGATGCCGCCGCCGCCATCCGCGCAGACCGTGACGAGCGAGCGGAACGGACGCAGCGGCAATGAGTGCGCTGCTCGACAGTTCCGTGCTGATCGCCGCGCTCGTGCCGGATGAAGACAGCCACGCTGAAAGTCTGGCGTTGCTGATGCAGGGCGAAAATCACGTCTATGCTCATGCGTTTCTCGAAACCTTTTCCACGCTGACCGGCGGAAAGCTGGGCGTGAAGGTGGATGCCGATCTGGCGGCAAAACTTCTCAGCGAAACCGTGCTGCCGCGAGTCCTCGTGGTGGAACTCGGAACGGAGGACATTCTCGCTGGACTGCGAGTAGCGAGAAAACATGGCGTGCGGGGCGGGGGCGTATATGACTTCATGCATCTCGTGGCGGCAAAAAAAGCCGGGATCACGGTGCTCTACACTCTGAATACGGCTGACTTTGTGCCTCTGCATCGCGCGGGCGACCCGGAGATTCGACGTCCGTAAGGCGGAATGAGAAGTCGCTGGCGGTGAACACAGGCAGCAACACGGGACTGGAATGGAAAGTGGTGGCGCTGTGGGAGGGGCTGGAGTTTGTGTCGGGCGTGCGGTCGGTGACGGTGGCGCAGGTGGCGTCTCCCGCTGCGCCTGTGGTGACGGTGGGCGGTCGCGATACGGCAGAACCGTGGGTGGATGTGTCCTGGCCGGCGGTGCCGGGGACGGACTCTATTATTATCTACCGGAAGAATGTGCTGACGGATGCGGTGGAGGAACTGGCCCGGGTGTCGGGAACGAACTATCGGGACAGCGCGGTGAGCTACGGGGATTCGTTCGCGTATTCGCTGGCCACGGTGGTGGGCGCGACGGTGTCGCCTGCGGGCACTGGGGAGTCGCGCGCATTTTGCCGCCGTCCTTGCACCAACGCGAAGCCACCTGGATCGTTGAAAGATGGCGGCTGAAAGCGCGCCACTCCCGGTAGGCGGAGGCGGTGTGGACGGGCTTGGAATACAACCAGAGCTACCAGGTGGAAGTCTTTGCGCATCATCCCAACGGCACCCGGCTGGGCAGCGAAGCCGCGCGACTGTTCTTCAGCACGGGATTCGATACCCGGGCCATCGCCACCGCTCCCGTGGTGACGGTGACGCCCGATGCCTACGGCCTGAACCTCACCTGGACCGCCGCCCCGAATGCCGACTACTACGACATCTTCCGCTGCACCAACGGCGGCCCGCTCACCTGGACCGACCGCAGCCTAACCACCGCCTTCGCTGACGGCACCGTGCCGCCCGGAGCCAGTGTCGCCTACATCGTCCGCGCGCGGAACGACAACACCTATGCGGTCTCTGCTCAGACGGCTGCCGTGGTGTGGACAGTGTTCGAAATTACCGGCGTCACCCGCACTGGCGCAGGAGGGCAGAACATCGCGCTCACCTTCCCCGGCTACGCGGGAGCAACGTATCGCGTGGAGAAATCGGCGAGTCTCGCCGTGAACTCGTGGATGGATACCGGCGTCTCAGCCTCGGCCATCGGCGGGGCGCAGACGCTCACCGTCCCCGCCGCCGTGACGGGCGGCGCGCCGGGGCGGTATTACTTCCGGGTGGTGCGGGAGTGAAGCCGCGGAGGTCCGCGATGGTGAACGCTTCACCAACCACTCCCTCGGCGGCAATCCGAAGTCCAGCGACGCTGGCACGCGGATTTACATTCGACTGCTGATGACGCTGCCTTGAGTGAAGAGGGA
>JANOZA010000244.1:0-3860 GCA_031429155.1 Verrucomicrobiota bacterium
CAAATGGAGATCCCGTACAACACGACGATCTACAAGGAAATGAAGGCGGCGGGCAAGCTCGTGGCACCCGTGGCCGACTGGCCAACGAAGCGCCGCTGGGTGACTGAGGCGTTCGCAGCGTTCGAGAAAGCAGGCTACACCGTGAGCAGTGCAACGACAGTGGTGAAGGACCCGGTGAAGACGAAGTTCGTATATCGCGACAGCCTCTGGAGCGGCGCGGATCTGCTGCCGCTGGGCGTGGCGAGCTTCGGCGTGCTGGGCGACGTGCATATTCAAAACCACGCGGACATTCTTCCCTATCAGATGCTCGTGGACAGCGGCAGGATGCCCTACTACCGCGCCTACCACACGAACGCCGAGGAGCGATTCATCCGGGAGTTCATCCTGCGACTCAAGCTCGGCAGCGTGCAGGCGAGTTACTACATCCAGCGCCACGGGATTGATCCCCGGGAGCGATTCGCCGCGCAACTCGGCTGGCTGGCCAGCGAGGGCTTCGGCTCCGTGGACGGCGACACCATTTCTCTCAACCGCGACGGCCTCATGCAGGTGGATCGTCTGCTGCATGAGTTCTTCCTCCCCACCCACCGACATGCGCGTTACACCTGAAACTCTGGAGAACACGCGGGTCCTGGACCTGCTGATGCCGCTGCTCTACTTCTACAATGAGGATGAACTCCCGCTGCCGCCGGTGGAGTTCCTCGACGGCGAGAAACTCCCGGAGCCGCAGCGCAGTTTGCTTGTTCACCAGAGCGACATGACACCCACCCTGCGCGCGCACCACGCCAGCGACATCACCCTCGAAGTCGTGCAGGCGGAAATGTCCGACGACTTCGTGATGCGCCAGGTGGTCCTCCACCGCACCAGCGACGGCGTGCCAGTGGAATACGGCGCCATCGGCATTCACCTCGATGGCTTCCCGGACAAAGTGAAACGCCTCATCCGCGAAGGCCACGAACCTCTCGGCGGCATCCTCGAAAGCGAGAACATCCCCCACACCAGCGCCCCCCGGGCATGGTTCACCATCGAGGCCGACGAACACACCGGCGACCTCCTCCGCGTCCCCCCCGGCACCAAACTCCACGGCCGCTGCAACGCCCTCACCCACCCCGGCGGCATCGTCTTCGCCGACATCGTGGAGATCCTGCCGCCGTGAACGGTGCGTCATGCGGCTTTCCTTTTTGACGGAAGGCTTCACAGTGGGGCCACCATGAGTCCCACTGAAATTGAGCAGGCTGTGCGAAGGTGTGACCGTCGGCGCAGGTGCCGGTGGATTATTTTTTGGTCCGTCCTTGTGCTGCTACTTGTGATTGGCGGTCTCGGTCCCACTTCACGTGTTAACCCGTGGGCACTCCGGGCAGATGCCCAGGCAACCTGCATGGCGGTCTATAACGCCCTCGACCAATTCAGCACCGAATACGACCATCTCCCCGCGCCTACGAGTGCCGCCGTGAAGGGCCAGGACTGGGATACCGACAGCAGCGCTTCTGAGAACGTAATCACCATTCTCAAAGCCCTCGACAAAAACGCCAACCCAAACGCCACAGACTTCCTCGGTGACATCAAGGATGCGAAGACCCAAGACGGAAAGCGCCTCAACGGTCTCGTTCGCACGGCGACTGCCGCCGCTCTCTTCGATCCCTGGGGTCATCCCTATCTCATCCGCCTTGATGGCGATCACGACGGACACGTTGCCGATCCTGATCCGGCCATTCCGGGAAACCGTATTGCTAGTAAAGCCATCGTCTGGTCCGCCGGAAAGGACGGCGATCCGGAGACCTGGAGCGACAACGTGGGAAGCTGGCTCTCCGCTCAATGACTTTCGCCCAATTCTTCACGCGCCTGCGGAGTTGCTTCGGGGCACAAGGGGGGCGCAGAGTCGGGCCATGCGTGCTTCACTTCTACTATGTCTCCTGACAGTGCCGGCTTTTGGCGAGCCGGTGAAATTTGATACGGTGTCGGTAAAGAGCGGACCGTGGTCGGAGGCCGCGACTTGGGGAGGGAAGCCACCCAAACCCGGCGAGCGCATCCAAGTGCGGGCCGGAGATGTAGTGACCTATGATGTCGAGTCGCCCGATGCAATGCGAATGGTCCATGTAGCGGGGACTCTTACTTTTTCGCGCGAGAAGAATACGCTCCTTGAAGTCGGCTTGTTGCGGGTGACACCGGGCGCGGGGTGCTCGGAAGACGGATTCGACTGTCACGACGATGCGCCGCTGGAGAATGGCGATACGGTGCCCGCGCTGGAGATCGGCACGCGGGAAGCGCCGATTCCGGCAAGCGTAAAGGCCGTGATCCGGCTGCGGTTTTTCGAGGGCATGAATCCGGAAACCCTGCCAGCCATCGTGGCGTGCGGCGGGCGGTGGGACATTCACGGTGCCCCGGTGGCGCGGACCTGGTTGAAGTTGGCAGCGACCTCGGCTGCCGGCGCGAAGGAAGTCACCCTGGAGCAGCAGCCGGCGGGATGGCGCGAGGGTGATCGCGTCATCGTCACCGGCTCGAAGGAGTCGGACTATCTTGAGGCGCAGAAGAAAGCAGGCAGCGGCGGATTCGCCGGCGCGACGGAGGAGCGGGTGATCACGAAGATCGAAGGCGCGACGGTCACCTTCGATCAGCCGCTGGCGTTCGAGCATCTCGGCGAAGGCATCATGCGGAGCGAAGTCGCTCTGCTGTCACACAACGTCATCGTCGAAAGCGCCGATCCCGCCGGCGTGCGCGGGCACACGATGTATCACCGCGATTCCTCAGGAGGCATCAGCTACGCGGAATTCCGGCACCTGGGGAAGAAGGGCGTGCTCGGAAAATACGCGATCCACTTTCACCTCGTGCGCGACACCATGCGCGGCAGCGGAGTCACCGGCGCGAGCGTGTGGGATTCCGACAACCGCTGGATCACGATCCACGGCACAGACCACCTGCTGGTGCGGGACTGCGTCGGCTACCGCTCACGAGGCCACGGCTATTTCCTCGAAGATGCCTCGGAGCAGTGGAACGTCCTCGATCGCAACCTGGCAGTGCAGGCCATCAGCGCGAAACGGCTGCCGAAACAGGTGCTGGACTTTGATTCCAATGATGGCGCAGGTTTCTGGTGGGCAAACGGACGCAACACCCTCACACGCAATGTCGCCTGTGAGAACGACAACTACGGCTTTCGCTTTGAGCTTCGGAAATCCAGTGGCTTCAACCCCGTGCTGCACCTGCGCGGGCTCAACGGCGAACCGGAGGACCGCGATGTGCGCACGCTGCCGTTTCTGAAATTCGAGGACAACGAGTCCCACACTGAGGGACTCTACAGTTTCAACTTCGGCGACGACAAGAACGGCGAAGTCCACGGGGACCGCGAGCATCCGTTCATCGTGCGGAATCTCCGTGCCTGGGAAACGCACTATGTCCTGCGGCCCAACGTGCAGTTTTTCCTCTGCGAGGGACTGAAGGTGAAGAACGCCGTCTATGGCGTGTATCATCCGGACTACGACGCTCACGTGTATCGCGACCTCGACTTCGACAATATCAACAGCGAGCCCATTAACCGCGGTCACGACGACGAGAGCATTCAGTATGGCGACTTCACCTACGAGCGCCTCACGCTCGCCAATTGTCGCGTCGGACGCGATCCGCTCATCCAGATGGCCTGCACGGCGCCGAAGTCAGGCGTGTCCGGATTCTTTAAAGACCTGCGCATCGTGAACTGCAAATCCCAAACGAACGTCGTGGACCTCGGTGGCGGACCCCGAAATGACAAACTGGAGCACGCTGTACGCTACTATTTTCTCACAGGCGATGACTGCTCCGCGCTCGGCATGAAACGAAACCTGGATGGCGATACCGTGGTGGCGAGCCGCAAGTTTCCCGACGAACTCAAG
>JANOZA010000245.1:0-9404 GCA_031429155.1 Verrucomicrobiota bacterium
GAGCAAAACGCTGATTCACAGCGCCAACATCGCGCTGCAAGTGAGGCACGCGGCGGAGTTTGGAATCGCGGCGGAGTTAGAGTCCGTGGACACCTCCGCCGTCCGGCAACGGAAGCGAAAATTGATCGCAGACTTCGCCGGGTATCGTCAGGGACAACTGGCGGATGGAAGATTCACCCTCCTGCGCGGCAGGGCGGCTTTCACCGGGCCTCACTCGCTGGAAGTCAGCCTGCGCGAGGGTGGCAGCGTCTCCGTGGAAGCGCGCGCGATTTTGATCGCGACCGGTTCTGTCATTGCATGGCCGGAGGTGCCCGGTCTGCGCGAGGCCGATGTGTGGACGAGCGACACCGCGCTGGATGCGGCGGAGGTGCCGGATTCCTTCATCGTGCTCGGCGGTGGCGCCATCGCTCTGGAGATGGCGCACTATCTGGAAGGGATTGGCAGGAAAGTCACGGTCCTTCAGCGGAGCCCGCACTTGCTGCGCGGCATGGATCCGGATGTGTCGGAAGTCGTGCGCGAGGTTTTCGTGCGACGCGGCATGGCGGTGCATACCGGCACGACCCTGAGCCGCGTGGAGCACCACGACGGCGGCAAGACCGTCGTCTTCGAGAAGGATGGCCGTGAGCAAACCGTGACCGCAGCGGAAATTCTGCTGGCACTGGGCCGCCGGGCTGCCGTTGACGGGCTAAACGCTGCCGCTGCCGGTGTCAGGATGGAGAAGGGCAACATCGCCGTGACAGCCACGATGCAGTCTTCCGCGCCTCATATTTTCGCCGCCGGCGATGTCTGCGGCGAAGCGGATGTCGTGCATGTGGCCATCCAGCAGGGCGAGATGGCGGCCCGTAATGCCGCGCAGCTTCTCCGCGGCTCGACCGGCATGGAGCAAATGGACTACCGGCTGAAACTCTTCGGCGTTTTCACCGAGCCCCAGGTGGCGTCAGTCGGTATGAACGAAGCGGACGCCGCCGCCTCAGGACGGCCGTGGCGCGCGGCGTCTTATCCGTTCAACGACCACGGCAAGTCCATGGTCATGGGCCAGATGGACGGCTTTGTGAAAATGATCGCCGACACCACCACGGGCGAGATTCTCGGTGCCTCCGTTGTTGGACCCGAAGCCACGGAACTGATCCATGAAGTCACCGTGGCCATGCATTTTCGCTGCACCGTCCGACAGTTCCTGGAGATCCCTTTCTACCATCCCACTCTCAGTGAGATTTGGTCCTATCCGGCTGAGGAACTGCTGTAGCCTGGAGTGACTGGAATGGTCACAGGCTTGTGCTCTTTGGTTCCGGTCGAGAGCGCAGTCACATCGAAGCCGGCATGAACTGCATGACGTGTGGCGCAAGGAGGAGGAGGCCTTCCTCCACAGCCGCTACACGGTGCTGCTCTACGACTGAGGGGAGCGGCGCAACTGGGTCTCGATTGCTGCGATGCGGAAGCGCAACGCATCGTCCTCTTTCATCAGTCTCTCAACAGTCCGGCAGGCATGCATCACCGTGCCGTGGTCCCTTCCACCAAAGGCCGTGCCGAGTTCCTGATAGGAAAACCCGGTCAGTTCGCGGGCCAGATACATTGCGATTTGGCGTGGCCTCGCGATGGCTGCGGGTCGCTTCCGGGAGGTCATGTCCTGAAGGCGCACGTCAAAGTTGGAGGCCACGCCCTTCTGGATTCGCTCGATCGTCATTACGTTCTTCGCCTCCTGCGCCAGCAGGTCGCGGAGCAGTTCCTCCGCTGTTTCCGCGGAGAGTTTCCCGTGAAGAGAAATCCACGACGCCACGCGCACGAGTGCTCCCTGGAGCCGGCGGATGCTGTTGCTGATGCGCGAGGCGATGAACTCCATCAGATAAGCCGGAACCTCGACTTCCAGGGACTCTGCACGCTTCCTCAGAATGGCCAGCCGGGTCTCTTCGTCGGGCTGTGTCAGCTCCGCTGTCTGGCCCCACTCAAAGCGCGTCACGAGGCGGTTTTCCAGATCCTTGATCTCCCCCGGAGTGCGGTCGCTGCAGAGGACGATCTGTTTGTGGCCGTCGAGCAGAGCATTGAAAGTGTGGAAGAACTCCTCCTGCGACCGTTCTTTACCTGCGAGGAAATGGATGTCGTCAATGAGCAGCACGTCCGCCTGGCGGAACCGTTTGCGAAAGCGCGCGATGGAGTTGGTTTGGAGCGCGTGGATGAACTGATTGGTGAACTCCTCGCTCGTGATGTAGATCACCTTGGCGCGCGGCTTGTGTTTGCGCACCGCCGTTCCGATGGCGTGCATCAGGTGCGTCTTGCCGAGCCCGCTGCCGCCGTAAAAGAAGAGAGGATTGTAGGAGCGTCCCGGCTTCTGGGCCACCGCCACAGCGGCGGCGTGGGCAAACTCATTGCTCGCGCCGATCACGAAGTTTTCGAAAGTCAGGGAAGGGGACAGGCCTTCCGCCGGCACCTTATCTGTGTCATCATCGTAAACACGATTCTCCGCAATTGCGGGGGCCGCTTCGGTCACAGGCAGCAGCGGCTCTTCCATGGGTGAGGCAGCGGCCTCGGCTGAGCCGGAGTGGACTTCAAACACAAACTGGTGAGTGCTGCCGGTGATTGCTCCAAATGCAGCCTGCAGCACTGGCAGGTAGTTCATCTCGATCCACAACTGGTGGATCGAGTCCGGCACTTGAAACCGCACGATGTCATCGCTCGCGGCGATGAGCTTCAGCGAGGAAAACCAGCGGGAGTAGGCGTAGGTGCTTACGCTCGAGCGGAGATGAGTGGCGACATGGTTCCAAAGGGTATTGATCTGATCGTGGGCTGGCATGGTTGAGGAACGAAATCTGCCGCTTGTGAGAAGCGCCGACGCCCTCCCCCAAGGGCGCGCAGCACACTCTGCGAAAATGCCGCCGGCAGTCGGCCGATGAGCATTTTCACTGAGCTGATTCTCACAATTGACAGGGTTTGAAGCATAGAGATTGGTGGAAGGTCGAGGAAGGCGCACGAGCCGCTAATCAGCGTGGCGCACCACCGCAGCGGCGGTGGGGTCGCGAACTCAAGCTCCGTTTCCTCATCGGCATCGCCGCTCCATGGAGGGAGCGATTTGCGGATTTTTGAAGAGCGGAGCGTGACATGATTGTTTGAGAGCGCGTTGAATTACGTGGCAGAGGATTAGGCAATCATCGTGCGGTGCCAAGTAAAATCTCTTCGCGCTTCGGAAACTATTTTTGTACTGGAAATATATTGACGGGTTCTCCGCTTTTTCCGCGCGCGATGTATTTGTCAGGACGTTCGGATGCCCGTAAAATCAAGGCTGGGAGCCTGCGTCATTATCGCGCGCGGATTTTCGCGGGAAAAATATTTTCACCACGCTCAAGCCGTTCATTTGCAGCATCTTTTTAGAAAATACGCAACTTGCGTCCGGTAGCTTTGGACACGCAGGGCGCTTGCCATGTTGAATGCATCCTCTGCGGCGATGATCCGGCGGCGAACGGCGCGTAGGGAGAAGCTGAATTAATCGTTGGGCGAGTGTGGAGCGACTGTTGCTTCCAGCTCAATCGCTTTCGTGCGGTGCCGTTCCCGGATCACCTGGCACCAAAGCGAGTGCGCGCTCCTCACTCGCGCCGGCCTTCGTCCACATCAATGTAGTGCGGCATCGTCTGGATGTCGTCGCGGTGGGTGAGACCGCTTTCGGCTTTTCGCTTGGTGAGCATGGCGCTGACGTGATCGTTCCATCCGAGTTTGGTGGCGAAGGCATTCCACACGAGCCTGTCGGCGTCATTGAGCGGGCGCCCGTGTTCCTGACTCCATTGGAGGATTTCCTCATCGCTGCCGCCCTGTAGCACGCGGGCCTTGAGGTCGTCATACGATACGTGGAGGAACCCGACGCACCAGCCATCTGCACCTTTGCCGAGGTTGTTCTGTAAGTCCTCCCAGAGGCGGCCTTGCGCGTGGAGCCTGATCTTCGCCAGCATTCTCGGGAAATACTTCAGATCGCCGGTTTCATCGAGTGGGCTGCAGGGCAGGGTGGCGGGATCGGGTTTTGCGCACATGCCCGGATGGCTTGGTGGAGGGAAGGGGATTGTCAATGAAGGCCGCGCGATTGTAACCGTTCGCCGGGGGCGTAGTCGTAACACCCATGACCACGAAATTCTTCCGCCGCGCCTTCCTTCTCTGCCTTCTTGCGCTCATGCCTCGAGTCGCTGCACAGGAGAAAGGCGTCGGTGAGCAACCGGAGGGTCTCCGGCGCGTGGAGTTGAAAGTGGATGGCGTGACTCGCGAGGCGCTGGTGTCCGCGCCGGCGGGGGCAAAGGAGAAGGCCGTGCCGCTGGTCTTTGTCTTTCATGGTCATGGCGGCGCGATGCAGCAGGCTGCGCGGAGTTTTTCCCTGCACACGCAGTGGCCGGAGGCGATCGTCGTGTATCCGCAAGGGTTGAAGACTCCCGGAAAGCTGACGGATCCGGAAGGCAAACGGGCTGGCTGGCAGAGCGGGGCCGGTGATCAGGGAGATCGCGATCTGAAATTCTTCGATGCGTTGCTGGCGAAGTTGAAGGTGGAGTTCAAAGTGGATGAGAAGCGGATATACAGCACCGGCCACTCGAACGGCGGCGGCTTTACTTATCTGCTCTGGGCGGAACGCGGGGATGTTTTTACCGCGATGGCACCTTCGGCTGCGGTATTGAGGCAAGTGGACCGGCTTAAGCCCAAACCGGTATTGCATCTCGCCGGAGAAAAGGACGCGCTCGTGAAATACCAGTGGCAGGAACTCATGATGAAAGCCGTGCGCAAAGTGAACGGCTGCTCAGTCGAGGGAAAGAGCTACGGCCCCAACGCCATCATCTATTCGTCCCCATCGGGCACACCCGTGGTGACGTTTATTCATCCGGGGGGGCATGAGTTTGATCCTGGTGCCCCGGCTCTCATTGTGAAGTTTTTCAAGGAGCACACGAAGTAGCGGAGAGAGCGAAACCTGGGGTATCGCCGAAAGCGCTCTAAGACGTGTTTGGGGAGCATTCCGGATCTACGGGATGCGTTGGTTTAATTTTGTGAGGAGTTTGGGTTCCTTCATGCTCCTCCAACCGGGTCTGAGTAAGGGAAGCTGTGGAAAACGATACCTTGTCCCAGCACGCAGAGCGCGCAGGGTAGCGGGATTCCGTCCCTCAACCCTCTTCCCGGCGCCAATGATTCCAGCCATGCGATGCCTGTTCGCTGCTGTATGGGTGCTTGTCATCGTGACAAGGACCGGGGCGGCTGTACACTTGACGGAAATCATGGCTGCGAATGCCGGCGGTCTTAAGGACGAGGATGGTGCTCATTCCGACTGGATCGAGTTGTATAACAGCGGGCCCGGGCCGGTGGATCTGCACGGCTGGCATCTCACCGATGATCCGCTGCGGGCGACGCGCTGGGAGTTTCCGGAACTGATTCTGCCGGCCGGAGGGTTCGTAGTGGTGTTCGCGTCGGGCAAAGACCGGAGCGCCGCAGGCAGGGAACTTCATACGGATTTCTCTCTCGCGGCAGAGGGGGAATATTTGGCGCTGACCGATCCGGCGGGCCAGGAGGCGGATGAATTTGCGCCGGGTTTTCCACCGCAGGTAACCAATATTTCGTGGGGCGTGGTGCCCGGAGCAGTGCTGGGAACGCACGCTTATTTCTACCAGCCAACGCCCGGCTCGGCGAATGTGACGGCCTCGCGGGCGAGTGAGCAGCCGGTGTTCAGCGAAGGCAGCCGCACGTTCACGGCGCCGTTCACGGTGATGCTAACGGCTCCGCAGGCGGGCGCAGTGATGTTTTACACGCTCGATGGCTCGTCGCCCACTACAGGCTCAGCAACTTACACCGCGCCGATCACCGTCAGCTCGACGATGCGGCTGCGGGCCGTCGCACTGACGCCAGGGCTCATGCCAAGTCTCACTGCGGGAGCAGCTTTTGTGTTGCTGGCGACGGATGCGGTGCAGACCTCGTCGAATCTGCCGCTGATGATACTGGACAATTTCAACGCCGGCCGTCCTGACAACGGAAGCGATGCGGTGTGGATGGTGTTTGAGCCGGGAGGTGTCAGTCAGCGTGCGGCGCTAACCACAGCGCCTGTAATCACGGCCAGTGCCTTCATCAAAGTGCGCGGCAGCAGCACCGCCATGGCGAACAAGTACTCGCTTGCCGTGGAGGCACGCAATGAAGCGGGAAGTGATCGTGATTTCTCCCTGCTCGGTTTGCCTGCGGATTCAGACTGGGTGCTCGGCGCGCCCTACGAATACGATCGCTCGCTGATTCGTAATTCGCTGATGTATCAACTGAGCACTGACGCCGGCCGCTATGCGCCGCGCACCCGGCAGGTGGAGCTATACCTCAACACCGACGGCGGTGCGTTGACGGCGGCGGATTATTTCGGTGTCTATACCCTGACGGAAAAGATCAAGCGCAGCGGTGACCGGGTGGACGTGGAGGAGATCAGTCCGCTGGACAATTCATCGCCGGCGGTCACGGGCGGTTACCTTTTGAAAGTGGACCGCGCCGATCCTGGCGAGACCGGTTTCGCTGCGGGCGGGCAAACACTTTACTACGTTGACCCTGACGAGCCGCAGATCACAGCTGCGCAGGAGTCGTGGTTGATGTGGTATCTCAACAGCTGGCGCACCGCGCTGAGCGCGCAGGATTTTTTCGATCCTCTCACTGGTTATGCAAAATGGGGTGATCCGGCGAGTTTTGTGGACCATCATATTCTGAATGTGGCGGCTAAGAATGTGGATGCGTTGCGGCTGAGCGCTTACTTTTCCAAGGACCGTCTCGGTCGCCTGACGGCAGGACCGCTGTGGGATTTCGATCGCTCACTGGAGTCCAACGACGGACGCGACAACAACTTCAACACCTGGCGTGGCGAGACGGGCGACCTCGGGACGGACTTCTTCCGCTACACATGGTATCAGGAATTGTTTCGTGACCAGAATTTCTGGCAGCGGTGGATAGACCGTTATGACGAATTGCGCCGGGGACCGTTGAGTGCGGCACATGTGCAAGCCGCAGTGGATGCGCAGGCTGCGGAATTGACGGAGGCGGCGGCGCGAAATTTCCTGCGCTGGAGCGACAAACCGGCGCGCTTTGGCGGCTGGGGAGGGGAAGTTTCGAATCTGCGCTTATGGTTCACCAACCGGCTGACCTGGATGGACAATCAGTTCACGCGGCCTCCGGTGGCAAACACGGCTGGAGGACCGGTCCCTTCGGGTTTTGAGCTGAGCCTGACCTCGCCTTCGCTCGCTCGGCCCGGGGCGGTGATTTATTACACCGCGGATGGCAGCGATCCAAGGGTGTTCGATGTGACGACCGGCCAGCAGGTCGTCACCGATACCTTCATCAGCCTGACCCATCCGGTGAAGGTGCATCTGCCAGTCGCCGATATCGGGACGAACTGGCGCAGTGGGAGCCCGTTCGATGATTCGGGCTGGTGGACAGGGACGCAGGGTGTGGGCTTTGACGACAACGCCGACTACGATCCCTACATCGGCTTCAACCTGGAGTCGCCACCGCCGGAGCGCCGCATGAAAGGCGTCACCCAGTCCTGCTACATTCGAATGCATTTCGGGGCGACGGCCGCGCAGATAGCGCCGCTCACTTTTCTGAAACTGCGCGTTCGTTGCGATGACGGCATGGCCGTTTGGCTTAATGGCACCAAGCTGCCGGTTTCGATCAAGGAGCCTGCGAGCCTGGCATGGAACAGCGGCGCGACGTCCAACACCCCGGATGCGACGGCAGTGCAATTCACGGAGTTTATCATTCAGAACCCGCAAGCCCTGCTGGCTGCTGGCGACAATGTGCTTGCCATTCACGGACTGAATTACCTGCTCACGTCGTCGGATTTTCTCATTCAGGTGGAATTGCAGGGCGGCTATGTGCCGGTGGATGAGCCGGAAGTCGCTCCGCAGGCGATGGTGTGGACCGGGACGCAGGCGATCACACAAACGACGCATCTATTCGCACGTGCCTACGATCCTGCGGGACCGTTCACCCCATGGCCCTACACTGGCACGGGCTCTGGCCAGACGCCGGTGGGCAGCCACTGGAGTGCGCCGCTGCGGTTGAGCTTGCTCATTGGCACCGTGCCGGCGAGCGCGGCAAACCTGACGGTGGTGGAGATCATGTATCACCCTGGCGCGCTCACGGCGGCAGAGCGGGCGGCGGGATTCACGGACCGCGACGAGTTTGAATACATCGTGCTTCAAAACACCGGCAGCGTGCCAGTGGACCTGACGGGCATTCATTTCACCAGCGGCATTGAGTTCGTCATGCCGCTCGGCCCTCAATGCGTTCTGGCTCCCGGGCAGCGCGGCATTCTGGCCAAAAACCGCAAGGCTCTCGCCATGCGGCTCGCTTCCGGCCTGAACGTGATAGGCGAATACAGGGACAAGCTCTCCAATGCCGGCGAGACGCTTCGCCTCGTGGCGGCAAATGGGGCGGTCATCTGCGAAGTGCCGTGGGACAACTCCCCGGAATGGCCGCAGGAGGCAGACGGGGCGGGCTACTCGCTCGTCCGGCGCGGCCTGGGGTGGCCCCCTGGCAACGCGGCGGGCTGGCGTCGCAGCCTTGACCCGAATGGGGAAGCCTACCTCCCTGCGTCACTTGGTTTCGCAGCGTGGCAGGCTATCTATTTCCCGTCGGGCGGCGATACTTCCCCGGACGCCGACCCCGACCACGACGGCATGAGCAACGCGGTGGAATACTTCGCCGCGACGGATCCGGGTTCGTCGCAAGACGCGGCAGCGCCCGTCTTTCGCACCGTTCCTGAAGCTGGCGCCGACTGCATTGCCGTTTCGCTTCGCCACCGGCCCGGAACTGCGCCATGGCTTCTGGAGAGTTCCAATGACCTCGTCTCTTGGGTAGAGGTTGCCGAATCCCCCGCCTTGTCTGCGAATTCTGACGGTTCGGAGACGACCACCTGGTGCCTGCCGCGTCTGGATTCCCGAATCTGTTACCGGGCCCGCGCCGTAGTTCCCTGAGGCTCAGCCGGGGGCTAAGGACTTCTCGAATCTGCGAATTTCTGGTTGGCATCCGCCCAAGACGATGTTTAATCAAAACTGACTATCTGTCTTCGAGGTTTTTTCCCTCGGCGAAACTCAACTCTGCAAACGACCAATCCTATGGCTAAAATTATTATTATTGACGACGAGGCCTCCATTCTAAAACTGATGGGGCAGGTGGCGAGTCGAATGGGCCACCAGGTTTCCATGCACCTGACAGGGAAAGAGGGAATGGCGGCGATGGAGAGGGAGAAGCCGGAACTGCTGATAGTAGATCTGCGCATCCCGGATATGAACGGTTTGCAAATCATTCAGGACTGCCGGGCCCGGTTCCCGCAGACGGAAGTGGTGATGGTCACGGGTTACGGCAGCGTGGAGACCGCTGTGGAGGCGATGCGGCTCGGAGCCTTCGACTATCTGACCAAGCCTTTC
>JANOZA010000246.1:0-1539 GCA_031429155.1 Verrucomicrobiota bacterium
CATTCTGCACCACGTCATCCGGCGGCGCGCCCACGGATTTGCCGTCGCCCACAATCACCCCGCAGGTGATCCGTCGCCCAGCACCGCCGACCGCACATTCACCCGGCGCCTGCGCGAAGCTGCGGAGATCATGCAGGTCGCGTTCGTGGATCACATCATCGTCGGCCTGCCTTCCTCTGCGCACGCCGGCTATTTCAGCTTTCGGGAAAACGGCCTGCTCTGACCTCACATGATCCACCCCACAGCCATCATCGCCCCCACTGCCGAACTCGCCTCTGACGTGGAGGCCGGCCCGTATGCCATCATCGAAGACGGCGTCCGTATCGGCCCGGGCTGCCGCATTGCCGCCCACGGCCAGGTGCTTCGCGGCGTCACCATGGGAGCGCGCAACACCGTGGACCGCGGCGCCATTATCGGCGGCAATCCGCAGTCGCTTTCCTTCGATGTCTCCCTGCCAAGCCGCGTGCGCATCGGAGACGACAACATCTTCCGCGAGTACGTCACCGTGCATCGCAGCGCCGCGGAGAATGGCGAGACCGTCATCGGCAGTCACAACTTCCTCATGGCCGGATGTCACATCGGCCACGACTCAGCGCTGGGGGACCACAATGTCCTCGCGAACAACGTCCTCGTTGCCGGGCATGTCACTATCGGCAGCCGTTGCTTCCTCGGCGGCGGCGCAGGCTTCCATCAGTTCATCCGCATCGGCGACATCGCCATGGTCCAGGGGAACAGCGCCATCTCCAAAGACATCCCGCCTTTCTGCATCGGCTGCCAGGCCAACTTCGTCAGCGGGCTCAACATCGTCGGCCTGCGTCGCGCCGGATACAGCAGCGCCGTTCGTCTTGAACTAAAACGCGCATGGGCCGCCGCCTATCGTTCGTTGTTCGGACCGGTCAAAGGCGCCGCCGCAGCCCTCGCCAGTGAATCCTGGAGTGACGCTGCACAACTCTTCCTCCGCTTTGTCGCCACGCCCGGTCCCAAGGGCATCATTGCGCCCGGCCGGCGCTGACGCCGCTTCCGTTAATTCTTTTTCGGCGGCGGAGACTCCTCCTCTTCCACCACGACCGCCTTCGGTGGTTTGGCAGGAGGCGCATCCGGCACCGAAGGTTCCGCCGCCGCGGGTTCCGTCGCCGCGGGCGGGGGTGTTGGAGGAGGCGTTGGCTGCACCTCCGGTTCCACCACCGGCGGAGGGGGGACGACCGGCACAGGTTCCGGCGGAGGAACCGTCCGCTTCGGCTCAGCCGGCACGGCAGGCGCAGTTGGCGGCTCGGGTTTCACAGCCACCTCCTCTTTGCCGTGGTTATGCCACCAAATCATGCCGCCCGCGGCCAGCGCCACGATGAGCAGCACGTACAGCCCCGGACGCCACGACCGCCCGTAGTTGGTGAATACCGCCGCCGGCAGATTCATCGTCGCGTTCGCCGTCTGCACATATTCGTGCCCCGCGGCATGGGAAAACTCCTCCGTACTGAACTGCGAGAGATGCTCCGCGATGTCCACTCCGAGGAACTTACTGTAGAGCTTCAGAAACGCCCG
>JANOZA010000247.1:0-2898 GCA_031429155.1 Verrucomicrobiota bacterium
ACTCTTACGTTGACATCACCTGCGGTATTGTATACGATACTACGTGATCAGAGCCGTGATTGAGACCAATGGCCTCTTTGCCGCCCTTCGTTCGTCATCGGGGGCCAGTTACCAGATTCTTCTGGCGGCTGAACGTGGTGATTTCCAGATGGCTCTCTCCGTCCCGTTGCTCGCCGAGTATGACGATGTGTCCTCACGGCCTGACATGGGTGTTTCCATTCCAATGTCTGCCGTGGAGGCGATACTTCGCAGGATTGCCCAAGTGGCCCATAAGCAGCAGATTTACTTTCTCTGGAGGCCCATTCTCCCAGACCCCAAGGATGACATGGTTCTGGAAGTCGCCATCGCTTCGGGTGCCACTCACATCGTCACATTCAACCGCAAAGACCTTCGATTAGCCTCCCAGTTCGGCATCACCGTTTTACCTCCCGCAGACTTTATCCGACTCCTACCATGAGTAGCCTCAGCGTCAGATTACCCGACTCCATCCACCGCCATCTCAAGCGCGCGGCGGATGTGGATGGCATTTCCATCAACCAATTCATCAGTCTGGCCGTGGCGGAAAAACTCTCCGCATTGCAGACTTACGACATCATCGCAGAGCGAGCCAAAGGGGCGTCGCGGGAGAGTTTCCTTCAGGCAATGGCCCTGATTCCCAAGGGGCCAATCGTGGAGGGCGACGAACCCCGATGAACCCAACCACGTCGACAAAGGAAAGGGGTCAGAGGATTCTTGACAAGTAGCCCCTCGGCCAGGGTTTGCGTAGCCGGACGAGGCAGTTGAAAAAGTCAGGCGCCAGGATGGCGCTTACACGTCCAATGTGTATAACCTTGCACGGGCGGGTGACGGAGCAGACCGGCAGCGCTGACTACCCCGTCCGCTACACTTACGATGCCACCAATGGCTGGATGACCGAAATGAAAACCTACCGCGACACCACCGGCGCTGATGCCCTCAACGGCACCGTCGCCGCAGGAGGGGGCTCGCAAGGAACATGCCTCTTGAGACAAGCACGGCCCTTTCGACAGGCACAGAAACACCTTGAGTGCTTCACACAAAACTTTTTCCACCAATGCTCCAGAAGCCCGGGCTGTCAGCGCCGCACTTCGTAGTAGTAGGCGCGGTAGCGGCCGTCTATTTGGAAGGTGCCGTCGGTGGCGACGGGCACGGCTTCCTTTTTCAGCACGCCGTAGTGGTCGAGCGGGCGGATGGAGACGGGCTTCGCGCCGGCGAGTTTGATGGTGGCCTGGACGGGTTCGAGCAGGAGCGGGGCGGTGCCCACAGCGAGGAGTTTGGTGCCGTCGTCGCTGTACTTCGCGCCGGTTTGTTTGTCGCGAGCGAGAGCGGTGATGAGGATGTGCTTTGATTGCGCGAGCGGCTGATCGTCCAGTGGAGTGAAGGTGAGGCTCGCGAAGCCGGTTTTCACATCGGCCACGACTGCGTGGAGTTTTATCAGACCGGCGCACTTTCCGACGACGGCTTGCGTTTTGCCAGTCAGGATAAGAATCCTTTCCTGCGTCCTCTCCCATGCCAGTTGAGGCGGATGGCTCCCGATGGTTCTTCCTTCTTTCAAGATGTCGATGTCTTTCAGGAAAGCCTCCAGATTTCCTCCTCCGATAAAGCTCACGGTAATTCGCCCCAGTGCGAAAACCTCCTGAGGCGTGCCGCCGGGGGCCTTAATCAGGTCGTTGCCGTTGTAGTAATCCTGATGCCACGCGGGCTTGCCACTCATGGCAGCATCCGCTGTGGCGCGACGTGCAGCCATCACCTGCCCGCGCTTGATGTGGCCTTTGTAGAGAGCGAATGCCAGCGCCGGCCACTGGCCCATGTAGTGCGGGGTGTCGGTGACGTAGCTGTTCATGCCGGGCCAGCCGTCTCCGAGGCGGGTGCCGCTTTGAGCGAAGTGAAAGGATGCGTCCCAGCCCTGGAGGCCCATGCCGTAGAAGGCCATGATGGGCGCGGCTTCCAGCTTCCACTGGTTGGGCGGGCACATGGTCCACTCGCTGATGGAGAATGGTTTCTCCTCCACCTGCTTGAGGCCGATGCTGAAGAGATAGGCACCGGGCTTTCCGAGATGCGAGTCGGCGTAGATCTGCCCCTCGGCGATGCCGTGACCGCCTGCGCCGCCGCCGGCGTAGTTGTGGCGGTCAATCATAGAGCCGATGGTGTCGGTGTAGATATTCGCCTGATCCGTGAGGCCACTGCCGCCGAGCCAGTTGGTGGTGACGGTCTGGGCTTTGAAGCCGGTGGCACGCACGGCCTTTTCGCAGGCGAGGTAGTTCTCCATCTGCATTTCCGCGAGGAAGCGGATGGTATCGCCAGCGCGCGCGGTCTGGCCGGCGAATTTGCCGCGGATGCCTGCGCCGTCGAGTTCCCACGGACCCATGAGTTGCAGTTCCACACCGGGCTTGTCCTCGGCGTCGAGCTTGCCCCAGGCTTTCGTGAGCGCGGCGGCGTCGGGGTATTTCTTTTGCGCCCATGCGGCGAACATGCCGCGGAGTTTGCGCGCGTGGGCTTTCCATTTCTTCGGGTTCGGCTGCGAGAGGTCGCCGAGCGGATTCCAGAAGAAGATGCTGTCTTCGTTTTGGAACTCGACGCACATCAGCGCGGGATCGTCGGCGTAGCGCAGGCCGGTGTAGGGATTCTTGTGATCCAGCAGGGCGATGAGGACTTTCGTCCTGATCTCCCACAGCTTCGGCGACATGGTGATAAGGCCATAGCTGTCGCGCAGGCCGTTCTTTCCCATCGGCTCCAGCTCAGCGAACAGCTCCGGCTCGTAGCCATCGGCGGCGGAGATGGGGAAGTGGTAGAAGACGCTCCACTGCGTGTAGAGGCCGGCCTTCTTCAACTCGGCGAACCACCAGTCGTAGGCGTCGAGGCGCTTCGGGTCCACTTTGC
>JANOZA010000248.1:0-10245 GCA_031429155.1 Verrucomicrobiota bacterium
CAGATCATTGGAAAGCTGCGCCTGCGTCACCTCCCCGGGCGGCCCAGGCTGAATGATAAAGTCGAAGTGCAGGATACCGGCGATGAGAGCCACCGACACCGACGTGCCGCTGCCGAGGGTAACAGAATCCACCGCCGCGCCCGTCACGCCGGGCAGGACATCGGTGAGGGCTTTCAGCGCCGTGAGTTGCGCGCGTATTTCAGAGGACGAGAGCGGCGTGCCGCCGGCGGGTTTGGATGGGTCAAAGGACATAAGGAAATGAAGAGTGAAAAATGCAGAATGAAGAATGCGGATGGAATGATGAGGAGTGGCGATCAGGATGCGGGTGAAGGCGGGGCGTTTTGATGAGTGATGGGGAGCATGGAAGGCGGGGCGTATGCGTTAGCGAGGAACCCCCGGGGGGTGGTCGTGGATCCCTTTGGGGTACCCTGTGGCACCCAGGGAGGATGCTCGAGATACCCCTGGAGGGTGGTCGAGGCACCCCAAGGGGATGGTCGAGATACCCCGGGAGGATGGTCGAGGTACCCTTGGAGGGTGGTCGAGGTACCCCTGGAGGATGGTCGAGACACCCCAAGGGGATGGTCGAGGTACCCCTGGAGGGTGGTCGAGGTACCTCTGGAGGATGGTCGAGGCACCCCGAGGGGATGGTCGAGGTACCCCTGGGGGTACCCCACCCCCTCCCCCTGGGGTACCCCATTTTACCGTGTAAGGTGCTCTCGGTGAGCGGATTGCAGTCCGCAGGCATCCTGACGTCTCTTGCGGTCCCGAGTCGCTCCCAACGGCTGTCCTGGTCCCGCATTAGGTATTTGGCGGAGGATTTCCGCCGCCACCGTCCGGAGGGGTGACGGGGTCGCCGCCGGGGCCGGGGAAACGCTGTTTGAGGTCGTCCAGGGCGGTATCGGCCCCCAGGACATTGCGCCGGGCGGCCTGTTTGACCGACTGGTAAAAGCTGATGTCGGCCATCCAGATTTCGCTGCCGATGACCATGAGGGTGTCGTCCACCATTTCGCAGAATTTTCTGGCCTCGCGCAGGATGTCGGCCATGACCACGCGCAGGGTGCGGTCCTTGGCGACTTCCACCGGGTCCACATAGGGCGGGATGAGGCTGGGGGAGTTCGCCATGTAGGTGGCGCAGCCTTCATCGAAGAGCAGCGAGGCGCCGCCCATTTTGGGCATTTCGATCCGCTCCTGTTTGGTCAGATTGAGCAGGAAGGGCAGCAGCGCTTTGATCTCGGTGAGTTTAGTGAGGACGGCAGCCTTGTCTGCAGGGCTGACGGTGGCGGAGATGCGATTATCGTTGGGCATGGTATTGGGTGTGTTTGGTGTTAGTGGCAGCACCCCGTCCCATGTCAGGTCCGCGGAGTCCCAGGTGAGCGGGACTCCGTTGACTTCTGCATCCCATGTGAGCGGTGCTGCCATGTGGAAGCGATAGGCCGGGGCCGCACGGAAGGGAAGTTCACCATAGTGAACTTTTGCCGCGCCTGACGGCTGATCCGCCGCCGCCGGGACCGCCACCAGCGTACCGCCCGTTGGGCCGCGCGCATCAGCTTCCACGCCTCGTATCCCAGTGCCATGCAAATCCGTTCCAGGACATTCAGCGTCGGAGTCCGCTGCAAACTTTCCACATAGCTGAGCATGGATTTGGAAATGCGCGCCTTTTCCGCCAGCACCCGCTGCGGCATCTGCCGCCGCCAGCGCTTCCTCGCCACCAGCGCCACCATCACATCGCACACGGGCAGGATTTGCTTCGCTGCGAGTGAAAAGCGAAGCACCGGCTTGGGGAGTTTATACTTTTTCATAGGCCCGCGATCCTCGCAAAAACCCCGTCCTTTGTGAAGCCTGTAATGCGCCGGACCTCAGCCCCCTCAATCCCCGCCCTCTTCCAAATGCCGGCAGCGGTTATGCCAGCCATCCGTCAGGCGGCGCACCAGCAGGTCCATATCCTCCACCTCCCGCACTCACACGATTCCGGGGCCGCCTCCAGGAAACCTTGCGCTGCCCGCCGATCCGGTCTGGACAACCCGCCCCTTCCCCTGCCACACTCCGCCACCTTACCCATGCCCGACCTCGCCGACACCCTCCGCTCCATCCGCCGCGACCTCCGCGCGGAATACCTCCAGCCACATGACTGGCCGTGGATCATCGGTTTCTCCGGCGGAAAAGATTCCACCATTCTGGCCCACCTTGTGGTGGATATGCTGCAGCAGGTTGCTCCCTCGGACCGCCGGAGGCCTATTCACATCGTTTGCAATGACACCCTCGTGGAGTCTCCCATGTTTCACAGCTTCGTGCAGCGCCTGCTCGACCAAATGGAGGAGGGCTTCGTGAATCTCGGGCTCCCCGTGGGCGTGGTGCGGACGCACCCGCTGCCGGAGGAGTCTTTTTGGGTGAATCTTCTTGGCCGTGGCTACCCCGCGCCCAACCGCTCCTTCCGCTGGTGTACTGACCGCATGAAGATACGGCCTACCTCCCGATTCATTCGCAGCCAGGTTGAGGCTAACGGCCAAGCTGTGCTGCTGCTGGGTGTCCGCCGGGATGAGTCTTCCTCCCGTGCTCAGCGTATCACCAGGAACAATCCGGACGCTGCCAGCGCGCGTCTTTCGCCGCACAACGATCACAAGGGTGTCTGGGTGTTCACGCCCATCAAAGACCTTGAGACCACGGAGGTTTGGGCCTTCCTGCTCCAGGCCCGCCCTCCATGGGGCGGAAATTACCGAGACCTCGTCAAACTCTACCGGGATGCGGACGGCGGCAGCGAATGCCCGTTCGTGCAAAGTGAGGCCGACTCGCCTTCCTGCGGCTCCTCCTCCGCCAGGTTCGGATGCTGGACCTGCACCGTTGTTGAGAAGGATAAGTCGCTCGACTCGCTGATCGATTCCGGGCACGAACACCTGGAGCCGCTCTCCCGGTTCCGCCTACGCCTGCGCGAAGCCTCGGAAAATCCCGACTGGCGCTCCAAAATCCGCCGCAACGGCCAGCCCGGCCTCGGCCCGCTTACCATTGCCGCCCGCCGCCTCCTCCTGGATGAACTCCTCGATGTCCAGACCGCCTGCGGCCTGGAACTCATCTCGTCTTTCGAAGTCATGCTCGTCCGCGAACAGTGGGAGAAAGACCTTACCACTGAGGTCCGGCGGGCTATTGATGTGGCGTTGCCGGCATGTGTGTGAACGAAAATTTGTGGTGACACTCGATCCAAATATCATAAGTCAAGACTATCCGCTGCCTCTCAACACCACCAACATGAAATCACCGCCCTGCTTTGAAGACCCTGAAACCAAGAAAGCCATCGCGCAGTTGTGCAAGGATCAGAAGATCGACATTCCCCTGCTAAAGGCACTATGCGATGTGACAAACTCCTTTTCAGGCTCAGGGCGCGCAGATGGAATCAACCGGGACATCTCAGATTGCATCGAGCGTTTCCTTGAGCGTTCCCAAGCACAACCACAGTAACCAAGATGTATTTATCGCGACTTCACCTGGAAAACTGGCGTTGCTATGGTGACGCGACCTTTGAATTCAAGAGACCCTCAAACAGGCGGCCGATCGTCCTCATCGGAGCCATGAATGGGCATGGAAAGACGAGTTTTCTACTTTCACTCTACCTTGGGATTTTCGGGAAATTTGGTCTTCGCTACTGTGAAGGATTTCGCAGTGCAGGAGACAAGGACTTGGATTCGTATCGGAAGGCCATCAACAAATTCCGCAGGAACAACGCGGACCCGGACCATCCTACGACGGTCGAGATCACCTTTTCGCCAACGCTCAATGACGCAGAAGGAGAGGAGTTTCACATTCGACGCACATGGTTCTTCAGTTCGTCGAACACGCTCAGGCAGTATGACTTTGAGGAGGTCGAGATCCGGACTGGTGATAAGCCCAGAAAGTGGGATCTAGAGAATGCGCCGGCTAAAATCGAGTCTGCCCTTTTTCCCGCTCATGTAGCCCCAGCTTTCTTTTTCGATGGCGAGCAGGCACAGGCGCTGATTGAGAACGCTGGGGAAGAAGGAATCAAAAAAGCGGTCGAGGTGATGTTCGGATCAAAGATTCTTTCAGAGACGGCTGAACGCGTCCGAACTTTTATCTCTGCCTCTCAGACGGAACTCGGCGGTAAGAAAAAGCTCTCTGAGCAAGAGGCTGATCTACAGGAGAAGGTAGGACAGAAAACAGCACTGATGAGCAAGATCAGTGGAATTGAAGGGCAGTTGGAGGCTGACCGCTCGGAGAAGGATCAGTTGGAACGGGACCGGTCCCTAAAAAGAGAAGAACTCGCCCGGCTTGGTGGGGCCGCCACTGCTGACATTCTCAAGGCCCAACGCGACTTGGATGCGGCCAGCAATGCAAAGGTCGAAGCAGAGAAGGAGGTCTCTGCTACAGTGAAAGAACTGGGCTTGGCGCTTGCTATGAGCAGATTGGAACTTCCTCTCAGAAACCGAATCAGAGCGGAGGAACTACTCGAGGTGTGGGAGAACCTCAAAAAAGGCACAATCGAAAAACAAGAGTCTGTCATGGTGGCCGCAATGCCTGAACCGCCTGAGAAAGACAATTTGTTGGGACTCTTGTCTCAAGATGTGCGGCAGAAGGTAAAAGAGCGGTTCCTCCGTGCTCTGGAAATTATCTACAACCCAGCACCGGACGGATGTGCCGAAGATTACCTGCTTGGTCACGCCAGAGGCGAAGCGCGCCGGTTGTTGCAGAACCGTCTGGACCGCGCGGTCGCCTACGGAAGTGGCCATGTAAAGGCACTCGCCCGCCGTTTGCGGGACGCCCGGGATGCCTATGAAGAAGCCAAATCCAAAACCGACCATTTGGCCGGGCTCCCGCAGGAAACTGAGGGGGTGAACGAGGACTTGAAACGGCTCGACAAGCAAATTGATGAGGCCATCCGTCGGGTGAACCAGCAGGAGAATGAATTAAAAAAGTTAAAGGCGGAACTGCATGACGTGAGCGCTGAAATTGGAAGGCTGAGGGAGCTGCTCAAACAGCTTGTGCCGGAGCAGCGCCGCATCGCAGTGGCCGAAAGCGTGAACAAGGTGCTGACAGACCTTCTCGACGAACTCAGGCCCACGACGCTCGCCCGGCTGGAGGCCTTGGTGACCAAACATTTCATCAAAATCGCTGACCGGCGCTACCGCAACGGAAAGATCGTTCTTGGGACCGGGGGCGAGGCCCGCATTGTTTATCCTGATGGCTCCGCGGAGTCACTGCTCGCCACGATGAGTGGTTTTGAGCGCCGCTCTTTCGGAATCGCTTTCTCTCTCGCGCTGGCGGAGATTACGCAGCGCCGGCTTCCGCTGGTGATAGATACGCCATTGGGGAATGCAGATTCCGACCATCGTCCGCGGACGCTCAAGGCTCTCGTGGATGAAGACCTGGCTGACCAGGTGATCATTTTGACGCATGACCGCGAGGTGACCGAAGACCTTGTGGCTGACATCCATACCAACATCTGCCAGCGCTTCCTCGTTCGGTTTGACCAAACGGGGCGGCACTCTCAGGTAATGCCCAACGAGTTCTTTTTCTAACCGCCATGACCACCGAGTTCAAAGAGGCTGTCTCCAACGGCCAATTCAAACCCACTGAGGCCGCCTACGAAATAGAGGACCGGGTAAAAGCACGATTCGGTCTGACCAATCGCTACGAGCCGGCAAGACTGTTCATCGGACGCTCGATGGCGATCCCGCAGGCGCCGCCGCTGCTGGCGGAAGGATTCAAGCACGGAAAGTATATCCCCGGCCAGCATCTCTTCGGCCCTGAAATAGACCTCTGGATAGCGGCACTCCTGCTGGATGGCGGCTTCAAGACCGGTACCCCAATGGAGACCTTCCGCGCATGGGTGGAGGCTCATTGGGCCCGTGGAGCCGGACTGATGAAGGATGAAATGGACAAGGCCGGTGATGATGAATCACGTCTCATCTCGCAACTGGCGGACTTCCTGCCTGCTGCCGGGAAAGCTCCTGGCACAGGGCACCGGGCCAGACAGGGCACATCGGGCGAAATCCGCCTGAAAGTTGGCTCTGTGAGCACTCTCCATGATCCGGACAATGCCAAAGCCCACGGAGCGCCTGTGGATTTTGTCATCAACGGCCCCGGAGCCTCTCCGCACATCGCCCTGATGGGGCGCACACGCAGCGGCAAGACAACTGCCGGCGTGCAGATCGCATTGGAGGCCGCCCAACTATCCGGCGCTCCGATTCTCTTCATAGATCCCAAGGGGGAGTTTGTGAACGATGGCCGGCTGGACGGTGCTTTCGCCACGGCCAAGTCGGATGCCACTCCCATTCAGGTTGGCAGACAGCCGTTGCCGCTGGATTTCCTCCCCGGCCCCGGAGCGGACCAGGTGGCCGTTCAGAACGCCACGATGAAACTGCGCGACAGCATTTGCCTCTGTAGCGGCAGCGCCGGCGCGATCCAGAAAGACATGCTTTGCGATGCCATCGAGGGCGTCATCCAGGGCGGAGGCCGCCGTGACCTTGAAGCCATCCGGGATGCTTATGAGCATCAACTCACCATTGCCGGAAAGGATCCGGACAGCGTGAGCAGCCGCCTCAACGAGTTGACGCGTTTCGCCTGTTTCAAACCCGACATGCCTCCCGCCGATTTCTTCGCCAAATCCTGGGTCATCAGCTTGAACACCATCGAAAGCGAAGATTTGAAACGGCTGGTAATTCTGATGCTGCTGGATGCAACGAGCACCTACGTCATCGGTCAGAAAGACTCGCCGCTTGTCTCCGGGCACCGCACGCTGACGCAGTTCCTGGTCATTGATGAAGCCCGCAGCATCCTACTGGAAAAGAAGTACGAGTCACTTTCTCAACTCATCCGGAAAGGCGCGTCCAAAGGGCTGTCGGTCATCCTGCTCTCTCAGGATCCCAGCGACTTCGATGGCAAAGCGGACGACTTCACGACCCAGCTCGGCACCGTCATCTCCTTCGCCTGCAACCAAAGCCAGAAAGGCCTGCGGACTCTGGAGAGCGTCTTTGGACGCAAGCTGCAATCCGCCGAGTTCACCGATCAAACCCTGCCCGTCGGCGTGGCCTTCTGCAAACTGCCGCTCGATCCACACGCCAAACGAGTGCTCTGCTGGACACCGGCGGCACAATCATGATCCGCCATGAGTGTAATCCAAAGGCCACACGAGGAGTTCGTCTATTTTGAAAACTGGCGCGACCTCGGCTGTCAGGTCATCGTGAACGGGAAGGAAGTCCTGACCCTGAACACGCCGGAAAGTTCACTGGGTGCGGGCGGCAGCCCTGTCTTTGTCGAAGATTGGATCACGCCGGAGGAGTTCTGCGAAAACCTCGCTGCTGTGCTGCGGGCTTTCGGTGCCTCCGAAGCGGTGCTGGATCAGGTAGAATGGGAGAGGCAGGGCTACGTGAAACGGCAGGTGGAGCGGCCGACCCGGACAGCAGCACATCTACTGAGTGAAATAGAACTCGCAGTCATGGAAGGCACGGCGACAAACTGAATCCAATCTCATGCGTCAAAGCACCCTCGATCTTCTCGATTCTGAGCTACGCAGTTCATCCGCGCGCTACAGCGCGTCATCAGCGCAAGATCGTCAGAAGTTTTTCTCGCTCACCTTTCAGGCCGATCCTGTTCAGTGGCAGGCTCGCGAGAATTACTTTTCTGGCCAGAACCTGCAGTGGATCGAATTCCGCTATCGTGATGTCGTAAATGCGAACGATCTCGACTCTCGCATTACCTCCAACAGTCCTGGATTGTACATTTTCTCGGTGAGACCGGACAGTCTCGTGGCAGGATTTCCCCATTTCGCACTCTACGGCGGCATTTCCAATGACCGGAATTCCAATCGTCCTCTGCGCGAAAGGCTGAAGGACTACTTCCGCATGAACACGGTTAAGAAGAGGGAAAACGTCCATCAGATGCTGCAACTGTACTACTCGCATATTTGGGTCAGTTGCACGTTGCTCAACTGGTCAACGCGCAGACTCAAAGAACTCGAAACCAACCTTCACGAGCACCTCGGCGTACCCTTCGGTACCCAAGCCTACACGCCTGAATCCAAGGCGGCACGGAGTGCTTGGGGTCGCTAAAATTTCGCTATGAAAATTTGGACTATACCATGCGTGCGCGGGCTAATAGGGGATCGCGTCTACTACTCCACTCTGATGAGGGCCGGTCAAATCGCCCGTCACGTCCAGTCAGCTCATCAGATCAGGGAGGCAAAATCCCTGGAAGACTTCCTACAAAGGAAACTGCACGAACGATGTGAGAAGATTGCCCGCTATCTGAAGTCCCGTCCGGACCACTTTTTCAACTCCATCATCGTGGGTGTCTTTGGAGGATTGCCGAAGTGGACCCCTTTCGATATGACGAAGGCCGCGAAGGATTTGAAGATCGAGGGTGATTCCCTGCAAAGTGAGTCCATGGGTCTGCTCACTTTTACAGGAGGCGAAAAGATGTTCGCCATAGACGGCCAGCACCGGGTGGAAGGCATCCGCATTGCGCACGAGAAAAATCCCGACGCCGTCGCTCCCGACGAATACTCCGTCATTTTTGTCGCTCACCTTGATGACAAAAGCGGCAAGGTGCAAACAAGGCGTCTATTCTCGGACATCAACAAACGAGCAGTGCCAGTATCCAACGGAGATAAGGTGGTGATTGATGAAGATGATCTCAGCGCCATCGTGGCTCGGCGCCTCTACGCCGACTACGATCACTTCAAGAAAGGCCGTCTCATCGCCAATACTGAAACTGAAAAGATGCCGGATGGCGATGAGGAGCATTTTACGAATTTGCTGACGCTGTATGCCGTAAACAAAAAGTTGCGGAAGCTCTACCATCGCGTTCCAAAACTCCCCGAGCACGCGCCAGAGAATGTTGACGGTTTCTACACGGTAGCTCGCGGGTTCTTCGATTTTGTGGTGGCCAATGTTCCGGATTTACACACTTACTTTGTGGCCAAGAAAATCACTCTCGCGTCGGTGCGAAAAGGTAACCGCAATCTGCTATTCCGACCAGTGGGTCTTGTTTTGGTAGCGCAGCTTTATGTCTGGTTTGCGGCGGCTGAACGGTTAAAAGATTTGGCTGCTGGCCTCAAAAAGCTAAAGTTTGAATCTCCGGGCGGGATCTTTGATGGATTGCTCTGGAACTCTGGCAAGATAGAAGCTCGCGCAGCGAACAGAACCGCAGCAGCGAATTACTGCGCCTACCTGCTCGGTCTGGATGTTGAGCCGCCCGATGCGCTTCGTGAACGACTAGAGAGCATCACGAAGAATCAGAACTACAAATTGCCCAAGCGTCTCGCAGGTAAGTGAGTTTGTGCTTCCCGGGCGGGAAAAGTGGACTGCGTTATGCTACGGCCAGTTCCCGCGACCTGACGCAAAAGACTTCATCGGCGCGCAGCGGCTCGACGGCAGTGGCCGGGATGAAATGTACGTCAATGGTGTCGCCGAGGACATTAAACACCTCGATGGCGTAGCCGGGGGAACCGTCCGCAGCCTGGAGTTCGTCCACCAGGGTGACAATGTCGCCTTTGCGCAGGCCGTATTCGGGCAGGTCTGCGGCCATGACGGCGTCTTTGTAGAGTTCGGGGGTCATGCGGCGTTGCTTTATGCAGCAGTGGCCCGGCGGGTTTCGGGGCGGACGCAGGGGCGTTCATTGCTGCGGGGGGCTTCGATTTGGGATTCGGAGACGGTGACGACGGCTACGGTGTCTCCGACGGCATCAAAGACTTCAATTTCATAGCCCGGCTCGACGCCCGGAGTCTCGTAGTGCTCAACAACAGTGGCCAAATCGCCACGGCGCAGATTCTCCGCGGGAATGTCGGTGGCGAGGACGATGCGGCTGAAGAGAGGGAATTTCATTTTCTGCTGGAGTAACGGTATTGATCCGGGGCTCCAAGTCACAGAACAGCGGCGAGTCTGCGGACGCTGAAGACTTCGTTTTCGAGAAGTGCTTCGAGTGCGGACTCCGGCACCGAGGTTACGGCAATGGTATCGCCGAGAGCGTTGAAGACTTCGATGGAGTAGCCGTCCTCGCCGCCAGGGACGGGATGGTGGTCCACAATCTTGACAACGTCGCCCCGGCACAGATGTAAATCCGGGACATCGCGGGAGAGAGCGGCGTCAGTATAGAGTTCGAAGATCATGGGCGGCGGGTGTCGGGCACCAGAGTAATGAATTTGATCAGCCCGGACAATCGCTCTTTCATCCAAATGGTGCGTACGTGCAAAGCCTTTCCGTTGGGACCGGTGAGCGGGCTGTGGATAGCGAAGTAGAATCC
>JANOZA010000249.1:0-5273 GCA_031429155.1 Verrucomicrobiota bacterium
CCGTAATTGAACGCGCCCTGCGCCATCCAAATCCAGCCGCCCGGCGCGCGGGTGAACTGGTGCGGAAACAAGTGCGAGTCCTGCACGCCGAATCCCGTCAGCACGACCTCGCGCTTGTCCGCCTTCCCGTCGCCGTCGGTGTCGCGCAGCAGCGCGCGATCGTGACCGTGCTGGACGTAGCAGCCGTCTTGGTAAGGCAGAATGCCCAGCGGAATCGCCAGCCCGTCGGTGAACACCGTCGGCTCCTTCGCATACTTCGGCGCGCCGCCATTCGTGCCGCGGTCTTCGATGTTATAGACGAGCACTTTGTCCTTCGCCTTGCTGGCGTAGAGCGCATCGGCGGCGGCGGCGCTTTCATTCGCATCCACCGGATACTCCAGCGCCGTCATCGTCCAGAGCTTGCCTTTCTGATCGAAGTATGCCGCGACGAATTTCCCATAACCCTTCGCCTCGTCCTCGCTCACCACGAGTTCCATCTCAAACCCCGGCGGCAGCGTAAAGCTCGCCTTCTGCTCCTCCGGCGAAACCGGCGACGGCTTCTCCGCCTTCTTCGGCTCCGGCGCGCCCTCGCGTTTGGGTGTCGCTGGCAGCTCTTCAATGGTGATGTCCTTCGCCTCGATGAGCGCCTTGCCGCCGCCGTGGACCTGAATGCCAATGAGCCCTTCCTGCGGGATCTTCGGGTCCGCTTCCCTGTAGTCCACGCCCATCACGCCGTTGATCCAAGTCGTGATGCGCGAGCCGTCGGCGCGGATGATGTATTCATTCCAGTCGTTGCGCTTAATGACCGGATCGAGCGCCTTCATATCGCTCTGCGCCATCACCTTGTTGCGCCGGCTTTCGTCATAGACGCAGCCCCACCATGTCGGGTCGCCGTAGTCGCACTGGTAGCCGCACATCTCGGAATTATTCGGCACCCGCGTGGAGCGTATTTGGAGGCCGCTGTTCACAAACCCCGTGCCCCGCAGCCGCAGCTTCGCCCGCAGGATGAAGTTCCCGTAGGTCTTCTTCGTCGCGAGGAAATCGTTGTGCTGCACCTGCTCCGTGAGCGACCCGCCGGCGATCATCCCGTCCGCCACCTTCCAGAGTTTGGCATTGCCCTCCCAGCCGTCGAGCGCCTTGCCGTCGAACAAGGGAACGGCGTTTTTCCCGGGAGCCGGTGGCGGATCGGCGCGCAGGATCGCGAGACCGGATAAAAGGGCGAGTGCGGCGAGGAGTCTGGTAAAGTGCATGGGCGGAATGATACGGAGCGGTTCCTTCCATGCTGCACGATAATTTTCCACGGGTTTGCGACGATTATCCAACGGACCAGCGGGCAGGAACAATGCAGGACGTCCGGACAAAAGGAAAGCTGCGGCCTTCGCCGTCCCCTCCTTCCGGGCGGCCCGGGGCGAACTTCCTCCGCTGAAGTTTCGGGATTCCGCGAATTGAAAAAACCGTTTGCGCCGGGCAAACGGTTCCTCTATCTGCGCGTCCCCAAAACCGGCACGCAAGTGGCCCTCTGAGTTCTTCGGAACGAGGAGCGGTAGCTCAGTTGGTTAGAGCGCCGCCCTGTCACGGCGGAGGTCGCGGGTTCGAGCCCCGTCCGCTCCGCCACTTGCAGCCATACAGCGCCTGATGCTTCACGCATCAGGCGCTTTTTTATTAGGAGCCGGACGAAGGGGCTGCTTTTGGACTGCGGACACTACTTCCCCTTCAGCACGGAGTACGGCCGGCGGGCGGAGTGAAGGGGCATGGGTGACGGGGCGATGGGGTGCCCGTTCACTTCGTCCCATGTGAGGGTGCGGCGTTCGAGGATGCCGCCGCCGGTCTGCCAAATCTCATAGGTCACGGCAGGCACGGTCGCGGTGGTGTCAATGTCGAGGACCATCCAGAGGCAGCCTTCGTCGTGGCCGGTGAAGCGCTCGGTGTTGGGGGTGAGGATGGAATTGCGGCTGCCGAGGGGACTACTGACGAGTTCCACGAAGCGTCCGAGCACCTGATAGCCCGAGCAGAAGTGGCGGTCGCCGCTGAGGAGGACAATGCCTTCGATTTTCTGATCAGCGATCCATTTGAGAAGGGCGTCGCGCTCAGTGCGGAAGCAGGAGTAGGAATCAATGGAACCGAACGACTGCCACTCGCTGCCGTTGGCGAGGATTTTGACGGCGGCTTTGGAGGCGAGAAGTTCACGCTTCAGCCATGCGAGCTGGGCGGCGCCGAACATGGTTTTGTCAGGGCCGTCCTTCATTTTGTCCGGGGAGCGGTGGTAGCGTCCATCGAGCATGAAGAACTGAACGTCGCCGCGCTGAAAGGTGAAGTAGCAGCCGGGATTGTCCGGTTCGCCGCTGGAGGGATTGGCCCAGAACTGACGGAAGACAGTCAAGGATTCGGCTTTGCCCGGCTCGGTGCAGTCGGAGTTGTTGGGACCGTAGTCGTGGTCGTCCCAGATCGCATAGACGGGCCGGCGGGCGCTCATTTCCCGCCAGCCGGCAGTGAGGCGGTGGGCAGTGTAATAAGTGCGCAGCTTCGCGGTCTGGGTGGTGTTGCCGTAGTGGTTGTCGCCGAGCATGAGGAAGATGTCGAAGCCGCCCGCGTCCGGCGGGAGACTGTGGCGGGCGGCGAGTTCCCCCCACACGGCGGCGGACTCCGCCGGCGACTCGCCAACGCAGGAACCAAACGCGATGCGCTGCCGGCCTTTCGTTGCCTGCGGCGGGGCAGTCGTGAAGGTCGGAAACGGCGCGGCATTCTGCGGGCGGCCCTCCAGGAGCACCTGATAGTAATAACGGGTGGCGGGCTTCAGCCCGTCGAGAATGGCGATGCCGGTGCAGCCCGAGTCATCGCTGAGAGGCGGGCCGGTGACTTCCCTCGCGCCATCCAGGGCCGCAGACTCCGCGATGCACACACTCCATGGAACGGCGGCGGTGGCGCGAATCCAGACGCGAGCTTCCGACGGCCCGGTATGCCCCAGCATGGGGCCGGCCATGAGAGACGCGGGACCGGGCGGGTTTTCGGTAAGGGTGAGCGGGATGCCCGATTTAGCCGCGAAGAAGGCGACAGTCACTGCAGGGTCTCCAGCCAGCGACGGGGAGGCTGAGCCGGCGGTGACAAGGGCGAGGAATTCTTTGCGGGTCATGGCCCGAGTGAACGGACGCGGAGTTCCGCAGCAAGAGCAGGCGGGCCGCATTCATGGTGATTGCACCGCGGCGGGCCGCGCAAGCATCTCCTCCCTCTCACCGCCATACGACCCTGAAGTAATACCGCCAAGGCACACCACCCGTGACGGCACCCGGCACCCGGCACCCGGCACCCGGCACCGTCAGCGTCTGCGTCCCGCCGGTACCGGGGTCGGTGATGCCGGTATCCGTCCACGAGCCGGGGACGAGGATGTTACTTTGCTGCACGCGGTAGTTGGTTCCTGCGTAGCCGGGGAAGGTGAGCGCGATGTCCTCCCGCCCTCCCGGCAGGGAGACTTCCCCGCTCAGCACCGTGGCGATGGAGTAGGCAAAGGAATCGCCGTAGGCCACGGCGGTATCGCGGTAACTGGCGCCAGTCCGGCGCGCGAGTTCCTCGATGCTGTCCGTGCGCACATACTTCCGGTAGAGCACATAGCCATCCACCCCGGCCACGGCGATCCACAAAATATCCACCCAGGGCGCTGCGGTATCGCGTCCACCCGTAACTTGAGCATTGCACCGGCACTGGCGGACGACTATACGGAGCCATGAAATTGACTATGAATGCCCCCCTCTTTGCCGGCACGGACCACAAGAAAGAACTGGCCGCTCTCAAGCGAGCCATCGCCAAGTCCCGTAAAGACACGAGCCGCGAGGCTGCTCTGAGAATGCTTGTGCGCACGGGCATGTACACCCGCACGGGACAACTCAAAAAGCAGTTTCGCTAAATGCTGCCGCCTCAGATCATTTTCGGCTACCACGGCTGCGATCTTGCCGTGGCGCGAATGGTTCTTGAGGGTGGCACTCTGAGACCAAGCATCAATGCCTACGACTGGCTCGGCAGTGGCATCTATTTTTGGGAACGCAGCCCCGTCCGCGCCCTGCGCTGGGCGGAGCAAATGGCCCGACTGCCCGGCAGCCTGGTGCAGCAGCCGGCGGTGCTTGGCGCGATCATTGACCTCGGACACTGCCTCGATTTGGCTGACCCCGACAATGCAGCCCTTGTCACTCTCGCTCACGACGACTTCGTCCGCCTGTGCCGCACCACCGGAATGGCACCACCACAGAACAGAGGTGCCGAATCCAAAGCCCGTTTCCTCGACTGCGCCATCATGAATCACCTCCACAGTCTCCGCGAAGACTCAGGGGAACCGCCCTACGACACGGTGCGAGGCTTCTTCAATGAAGGCCAGCCCGTCTATCCGACCGCCGGCCTGCGCACCCTGGATCACGTCCAGATTTGCATCCGCAATACCCGCGGCATCACAGGCTTCTTCCGACCGAACATTGGGTGACGGAAGCCCGCATTGTCGAACGCAAACCGGTTCCCCGTGATGGTCAGCACCTGCGACAAATCCCGCGTCACCCCGCCACTCTCCACCCGCACCTCCACCGCGCCGGAGAGCAGCGACGTATCCAGCAAAGACGCCCCGCCCATCACGCTGCCCGCCTTGTTCCATCCCAACCTGCGTTACCTCCTGCCCCGCGATTCCGCCAATGCTCCGGCTCCTGTCGCACTTGGTTTCAGCGTCAACAGTTTGTCCTTCCAGTCCGGCGGGAATCCCATTGATGCCAGAGGCACGGCAGCATGTGCTTCCATCAAGGATTCCAGCCGGTCCAGCCAGCGGGTTTGCGCATCAATGGCCCAAAGGCAGTAGAGCAGGGCCGCCACTTGCGCGTAGAGCGTTTGATTGTCGGTGACGACCATCCTCAGGTTGCCCTTCTTCGCCGGCGCACTGGTGTACCGGCTGTCCCACACCCGGGAGTGATGGGCGCATTTGTTGCGCAGGTCAGTGAGGGCCTGCATCCATGAGGTCAACTCTTTGACGGAGACGTGAAAAGCATCGGCGACGGGCTTCTTGCCGCTGTTCTGCACGAGCATCCCGTAGGCCCGCGACCATGCGCCGAGGGTGAGCGTCTCGGCCAGCATCCAGCACGGCGGGTATTCCGGCTCCGTGTAGCTGGCGTAATACTTGCGGATGAAAGGCGCCGACTGGTGCTCTTTGGCAGCCGCCAGAAATGCCGCGTGATCGAAGATCGGCTGACCGTCTTCGTTCAGCTTCGCGCTGAAAAGTTCCGCACGAGTGAACCAGTGTGGTCCGTAGGGCGCTGCCAGCGTGTCAT
>JANOZA010000250.1:0-9525 GCA_031429155.1 Verrucomicrobiota bacterium
CGTCACGGCTGGCGGCGCGGCTATCTGGGGCTCTTCACTGCGGTCGCTCCGCTCCGGGGTCTGCACATCATCGGGGCGGCGGGAATGAAGCGTGCGTTTCTCAGCTTTCTCTGGCGGATGCCCCGGGCGCACCTCACAGAACTGGCTCATGAATTCGCGGAGTCCATCGTCCCGCCGCTGCTGTATCCGGAAATCGTGGCGGAGGTGGAGAAACACCGGGCTGCGGGCCGGACGTTGATTCTCAGCACGGCGAGTCCAGAGTTTTACGCCACGGCCATCGCGCGAGTGCTGCGGTTCGATCACGTCTTCGGCACCCGTATTTTTTTTCAGCGTGATCCGCTGCCGCTCATCCCTGGGATGGAGGGCGAGAATAACAAACATGCGGAAAAGCTGAAACGCATGAAGCACCTCATGGAGTCGGAGCTCACGCTGCCGCTCCCGGGATCGTATGCCTATTCCGACAGCAAGGCCGACCTGCCGATGCTGCGCTACGTGGAGCATCCTGTGGTCGTGCATCCCGATCCGGTGCTGGAATCCATAGCCGTGCAGCAGGAGTGGCCCATCCTTCGCCCCGTGCGGCCTCACAAGTCACGCGGACAGTTCTTCCGTGACTGTGCGCTCCAGGCAATGGGCTGTTGGAAACCCGCCCCGGCTGCACTTTCCTGACCCTTGTATCGAGTGCCGCCTCAGCGCCGCGCTGTGCGGAGGACGCGGCGCATCTTCAGCGCGGCCCAGAGCACGATGATGCCGGCGAGTGCGGCGACGGCGACGTTGACGGGAGCCTTGAAGGTTTCGTAAAGCGATCCACCAACGCGCTCGAAGAAGCCGGGAGTGTCGCCTTCTCCGAAGAGTTCCTTGCGGGCGAGTACCACGGCGGCGGTGGCGCTGCCCGCGATGAGGATTTTCGGATGTTTCTCCAGCCACGCGAGAGCTTTGCCGGGGGATTGCTTGATGAGATTCATAACACCGGCACGCTCGGAGACGGAGAGTTTGGCAATGTCATCGCCGTGGCGCGCAAGGATGGCCGCTTCCTGGGTCGTCACCCGTCTGGCGATGTCGAGTCCCTCGCGGCCCATGGTCCCGCTGATCTTTCCGGCCATGCCGGGATGCTTCGCTGCCGTTTCCAGGGCGGCGCTGCCGAACTCCTTCACCATGCTTTGCATCACCGCGGGCTCGCGGACGATGGCGCGCAGGCCTTGCTCCGCGAGTTCCGGGGCCATTCCATCCACGGCCCGGACGACTGCGCCCGGGGCGCCGCGCATGGCATTCAGTGCGAGAACGCCGTGCTTCTCCGCGAGTTGCGCCGTCTGCTTCATCAGGGTCTCACCGCCTTCTTTCGCGGCCTGTTCCATCAGTTCCTGGACGGCCTGCTTGCCGCCGATTTTGGCAAACTCCTCTGCGGCCTCGGTGCCGCCGCGGCGCAGGACGGCTTCACCAACTTCTTCCGCGGCGCGGAGAACGGCGCCAGCCTGGGCGTGGACGAAAGTGCTGCCAATGACGAGGAAAAGGAGGATGAGCGTTTTCATGGAGTGCTGTCGGGTGGGTTTGAGGCCGCGGTGGCGAGAGTGAAAGCCACAGCCTCGCGGCAGGCTTTGTTGGAACCGGTTACGTGATCCAGAAGGAGTTTTTCCAAGCCCTGGTCGCCGGTGGTGAGAGCGACCTGCGTGGTGGTCAGGAAGCGCCGGCATTCGGCGGCGACCTTGTCTTTGAATTCGTCCGTCAGCCACCAGTCCACCACGGCACCAACGAGGAGGCCTCCCGCGAGGCCGATGGCTGTGCCCACGCCCGGGGCGATGGCGGTGCCGCCCACTCCGCCAGTGGCCGCTGCGCCTGCCGCGGCCCCGCCGCTCACCGCCGCGCCCGCCGCGATCCGCGCTGCGGCCTGGGCAATCACGACGCGGATCAACTGCCGCACGGCTTCCTCCGCCACTATTCCCGCAGTGATGCTGCCGACACCGACGACGACGCTTTGGCCAGGCAGCCTTGAGAGCATCTCTTTGATTCGACCGCCGGTCTGTTCGCGGAAGTTGCGCAGCGCGAGATGCTTCATGGTGTCGGGCAACTGCGCGCCGTTCAGACGTGTTTCGAGATTCACCAGCAGCTCATTGCGATCCGCCTCCAATTCGTAGGCGAACTGCTTCATCACTTCCATGACATCCGTTTCCAGCTTCGTGGCGGACACGACGTGCTCATCAAATTTCTCCTGCACCAGTGACGCCGTCCAGTAGTGCGTGTCCTTGCGCTCGATGGATTCCACGCTGGCGCGATACACGATTTTCGCCCTCATCCCCCAGCCGGTCAGCGCGTCGGTGAACTCCGGGATGCCCACGGCGTAACTCTTGAAACAGGCGCGCAGGCTGTCGAGTGCCCGCTGCACAGCGGCCATGTCCTTCTTCTGCGTGGCGTCGAGCAACTCCTTTGCCTGGGTGCTGAGAAAGTCGTCCACCGCCCGGTTTACTTCCGCTCGCTTCAGTTCCGCCTGCTGCGCAGCGAGTTCCTCCGCGTCAGGTTTGGAAATTCTCCACACCTGGAAAAACGCAGTTCCTGCCGCGGCGAGGAGCAGCAGCGCGGCAGTGATTCCTTGCCAGGAGCGTGGTCGCGCCCCGGCGTCGGCAGGTGGTGTGGTCATGGGAGGAACGGCCGCACCACAGGATGGCGGGCCAGGGACATACTATCGTGGATTGCCTCTCTTTGGCAAGTCCCGCCTCATTCGTCCTGAATTGGGAGAGTGTAGCCGCGTCCAGTTTTCTTTGCCGGCTACGGATTCAGGATGACCACGCGGAGCCTGACAAGTCGCCGGGTGAGGGCGGCGGCGGGCGTGGAGTCGCGGACGGTGACCGATTCGGTGCCGTCGCCTTGCGGAATGGGCGAACCGGTTTCGATGGTCATCGGCGTCCAGTTGGTGAGGTCGTCGCTGGCTTCCGGGAAATACTGAATGTCCGGCGCGTTCAGGAGACGGCGGTAAGTGAGCGTGGCGAAGGTATCGCTGGAGACGATGATCGTGCCGGCGGTCGGCTGGTTGCCGGTGCCCGGAGTGTTGGGGTTGGTGCCGCGGGAGTACTCGATGGCGTTGTCGGCGTCGTCGTTGTCGGGATTGGCGGAAGGGCCGGAGATGAGGTCGTCGAGCTGTCCGGAAGCGGAGAAGCCGGTGCCGGCGGCGCGACGCCATTGTTTATAGATGGTGCCCGTGGCCGTGTGAGCCGCTCCGGGCGTGCCGCCGGGAGCGGTGCTGAGGCCCCACTTGGTTTCGAGATCGTAGTCCGAGTAGGAAGTGCCCGCGGTGTCGAGCATGACGAGGCTGTGGCCGGCGTCATCGGCGGGCCAGTACCATGCGCCGTCGTAGGCGAATTCGAGCACGCTCTCACCGGAGGCATCCACGAGGTGAATTTGCTCACCGCCGTCGTCGAGGCTGCCGGTCCATGGGCCGAGCGCCGGGATTCCTGGCCAGCGCAGGGCGAATGCGGCGGGATTCGCTGCGACGATGACCCGGGCTCCGGGATTGAGTGTGGTGGCGGGGAAGGTGAAACTGATGCCTTCGATGAACTGGGCGCCTGTGAGGTCGAGCGGGGTTGCGCCGGTGTTGGTGAGTTCGATCCACTCGAAGCTGCTGCGCTGGAACGCGGAGTCCACGGCGAGTTCCGCAGGTGACGGGGCGGAGGGATTATAGAGTAGTTCGCTGATGCGCAGATTCGTCTGAGCGGGGGTGGGATTTGCGCCGTAAGTGAACGTGGAGACCACGGTGCCCGCAGCGTTGCGCAGTTCGATGGTTTCACCGCGGGCGGAGAGTTGGCCGCTGTAGGGGCCGGTAATGAGGCGATTTTGCCCGCCGGTGGGGCCGCTGGTGCGCGTGCGGAATTTGTAGGGATTCTTTGCCACATGGAGCAGGCCGAGGTTGGCTGCATTCGGCAGCGGGGACGCGGGATCGGCCGGTGGAATTACACAGCCGCCGGGGAATGTATAGCTGATAGCTCCGGTGATGCTCCAGCCGCTGATGTCCACTTCCGCAGGTTCATTGTTTTTGATGACGAAAAACTCGGCGTCCTGAGTTTGCGGGCCCGGGTTCACAGCCATGAGCGCGGCGTCTGTCGCGATGACGACCGCCGGTGCGGCAGCTTGCCCGGCGGGGATCACGTCGCGATCATTGGTGGTGGTGGCGCTCTGGTCGCGATCGCTGGTCGGGCGGGTGGCCGTGGTATCGTAGAGTTTCAGGCGGCGGCCCTTGAGATAGGGGTGAACGGTCGTGGTGCCGCCGAACGGCGGGTAAGTGTTCGCGGCGTAGGTGAGCGAATAGGGACCGGGCGCGGCGGCGGTATTGGTAATGGTGCCGCCGGGATAGTTGGCCGTGCTGATGTAGTAGTCGTTGGCGAGCAGATTCGCTGCTGTGGCCGGGGTGGCGGTGGTTGGATTGCCATTCGGGTCAATGATGCGCCCCAGCGATGCGCGGGGACCATGGCGGTTCCACACGGCAGCGTAGTTGGCGGCCGTGCCGGCGACGATGGCGGAACTGTTCACGTTGGCATTCTGCCACGGCAGGGTGACCCACCACACGCCCCACTTCTGACCATCGAGCCATGCATCGCTGGCGGTGCCCAGGCCGGGCGGATCGATTTGGTTGAGCACCGCAGTCATGCGGGTTTCGAAGTAGCCGGTAGTGGCCGTTTCGCTGATGAGCCACTGGTCCATGAGCGTGCGGAGCCGCCGGAGATACATACGGTTAAACTCCGGGCAGTTGTAGGCGATCTGCTTGAGCCAGTTCGTCGCTCCCAGTTGGAGGCCGCGCTGGGAATCAATGCTGTCGTCGAAATACGCCGCGCCGATTTGCGGCGGGTTGGCGGCGAAGGAATTGCCCGTCCAGGTGTGGCCAAAGCTGAGATCGCAGTCCCACGGGAGCAGCTTCCACTCGCGGGTGCCGTCGCTGTCGCGGTAGAGGAAGTAGTTCTTGTGCCCCTGGTCGTTGTTGGTGGTGATGGCGGTGATGGCGAGATTATTGGCCAGGGTGAAGAGGTCCACGTTGTCGTAGGCAAACTGCCGGCGCGCATTGAGCGAAGCCGCCACACCGCCGACGGGATTGAGACCGTTGAGGAGGTTTAGCAGATCCTGATTGGTCTCCCACTGGCGCGACTTCTTTTCCACGCCGCTGTTGGCATGGCCGGGCGTGGAGTTGAACTGGTTGTACATTTTGTAGAGAGCGCCGTTGGAATCGAGGCCGGCATGATCAAGGTAGAGATCATCAGCGTCCTCGACCATGTCATAGACGCCGTAGAACAGGTCGTTTTGCTGCACCCGCACGGGGAAGGCGGTGAGTGCGGGCATGCCTCCGGTGCGGTAGGATTCCCACGCGAGCGTGTTCCGAGTCTTCGACTTATCCGCCCAGTTGGAGAGCAGGAGGACGTCGCGCACGCGATTCTCTCCCTCCTTGTATTTGAAGCGCTGATCATGGGCGAAATCGAAGCCGTAGCTCTTCTTGGCAAATCCCGTGGTGCTTTGACCGTGGACCTTGGCGCGCACGTTGTCGTAGAATTCACCAAGGTGGAAAACCGAGCCGCGGTCACCCGTCGAGGTGGCGGCATTTCCGGCAACCACGGGAAACCAGTGGAACACCTGCAACTGTGAGGTGGCCGTGGACGGATCACTGACGACGGTGCCGTAGTACTGCGGGGAACTGAGCGGATCCGCATACGGAGGATCAATGGCGGTGCCGGCACCGGTATCCGTGGCCACGATACGCCAGCGCAGCATTTCGCCGGCATTCACGAGCGAAATATCCGCACGGCAGGAGAAGATCCCGTCTGCGGCCACGGCGTCGCCGTTCAGGCCATCGTCTGTCATTGGCAGGGTCTGCTCGGGCAGTTGCATGATGCGGAATTTGCAGACCACGCTTTGCAGCGGGAGCGCGGTGGGCTGCACTTGAGCGGTCATGGTGAACCATGTCGTGGAAGCCGGTGCCGGCACGATGCGCAGAAGGGTGTTCGTCGTGTCCGAGCCGTCAACATCCGCGGGCCCGACATCTACAGCCATGTCAATGATGTCGCCGGGCGCGAGTGTCACCGGCAGGTTGAAGGATTTGGTATCGCCGATGGTGAGGGCGGTGAAGAGGCTGACGCCATTGAGAAAGACATGCCCGGTGGTGCCGTCCACGCTGGCGGCGGGGCGGTTGAAGTAGCCGGTGATGATATAATTCCCCGTCACCGTGCTGATCCAGCGACGCACTGCGGAGTGGAGCGGGCCGGGAGTGGAGTCGTTTGGATGCACTGAGGTCGCCGACAAATATGTCCACGGGGCGGCGCTCGCGGTATTCAGATCCCACACGGTGCCACTCCAGTGATTGGTCGTGGCATTCCATGCCCCGGAGGCACTGCCGCCGGCAAACGGCGTGAACAATCCCGTGCTGTAAGTGCTGCTGGCCGGCACACCGGAGCCGAACACGGCGTAGCCGTAGTTCCATCCGCCCTGCCCCTGCGTGCCGGAGAATCCGGCGACACTGTCGGCGACCGCGGCGCCAAATGGCGGCACTACGGGAGGCGCAGGGTTCTTCGTCGTGGCGCTGATATTCGGGCCGGGGTTCGCCGTGCCGTTCACATTCACTCCGCCCGGTGTCGGAATGCGGAACCATGCCTTCGTGCCAGTCAACGTGCCCGTGGAACTGTCCACGATGAGTTCTGGCCAGAGAAGAAAGTCGTTGTTGGCGATCGCCCGGTTGAAGCCGTGGACGCAGAGCGCATTCGAGCCGGCCTGGAGCAGCGATTTATCAATGACTGTCTCCTGCCATGCGGTGGAGACGGCATCCGGGTGCTCTGCTGCCGCCACTGAGTTCCAGTGGAGCGCGGTGCCGGATTCATTTTCCGGCCCGTTGAAGTCCGCCACCGGAATGGGCACGCCGTTCAGATAGGCGATGTACCCGTCGTCCGCCTGGATCCGCAGCCGCACCGTGCCGATATCTGCGAGGCTGCTCACCGTGAAAGCCGTGCGGGTATAGAGGGTGGTCCGCACATTATAGAGCGGCGTTTCGATGTCCGTGCCGGGCAAGGAGTCGTACGGGTCGGAAGCGTCCCGTCCGTAGTGCAGCGGCAGCGTGGCGGCGGTCCATGCGGTGTCGTTGAAGGCCGTGCCGATCCAGTTGGAAGCGTTGAGGCCCTGGTTGACGTCGAGATTGCCATTGGCCGGCACGAGGTAACGCGTGGCGGTGCCGCTGCCCGCGAGAGTCGTGCTCGTCGTCGTTTGAGCCAGTCCGTAACTGATGTCCTCATACTGCGGCGGAAACATCGGGGCGTAGTCATGCTCCAGCGCGGTGCCTCCCATGCCGTCCGGCTTGTAGAGGCCGAGATACTCTCCGGAAGCACTGAGTTTGAAGTTTGTGTGCAGCGGCTTGCCGGGATCGCGCCGGTCTTTCTCGCTGGCCCAGACGAGCATCGTGCCGCCCGCCGGCAGCGTGATGGCGGGAAACGGCCACTTCGAAGGCCGGGTGATAGTGTCCGTGAGATACCAGCCCTGCAAGCTGACCGGCGAAGCGGTGGTGTTTCTCAGTTCGATCCAGTCCTGCCGCGAGCCGTCGTCGTCCGTAAGGCCGTCCTCGTTGTCCGCGAGAAACTCAGCTATGACGACAGCCTGGCCGTGAACGGGAGCGGCTGCTCCGGCGACAGCGAGAAAAACAGCGGACAGCAGGCGGACGAGAGGAGGAAAGGGGGGCATTTTAGGGTTTTACCCAGTTCTCCAACGTCCCGGCAAGTACCATTTCCATCCAGAGGTTTTGCTGACGGGGAAAACTGCATATTGAGCATTATCCTCACCGCTTCAGGCAGGGGGCGCCCGGCCCAGATGAATCGGAAGATACTTCATTGCCACGCTGTCGCCCGGTGCGGATGGTGGATCACGCCATGCTCATTGCTCTGCACAAGCCCTACGATGTTCTCAGTCAGTTCACGCCGGAGGTGGCGGGGCAGCGGACGCTGGCGGAGTGTGGATTGCCCACGGACGTGTATCCGATGGGAAGGCTGGATCGGGATTCTGAGGGGCTGCTGCTGCTGAGCGATGAACGGGTGCTGGTGGACCGGCTGTTGCATCCGCGGCACGGGCACCCGCGGACCTATTGGGTGCAGGTGGAGGGGATGGTTGAGGAATTGGCGCTGGAGTCGTTGCGCCGCGGAGTGGTGATTGATGGAAAGAAAACCCTGCCATGTCGCGCGTGGCTGTTGGAGTCTGAGCCGGCGCTGCCGCCGCGGGTGCCGCCGATTCGCGTGCGAAAGTCGGTGCCGGATTGTTGGATCGCAGTGGAATTGACGGAAGGCCGGAATCGCCAGGTGCGGCGCATGACGGCAGCGGCAGGGCATCCGACACTGCGGCTGGTGCGGGCGAAGATCGGGGCTTACGAACTGGGTGAGCTGCCTCCAGGCAGGTGGAAGGAACTGAACGAAGTGGAGAGGAGGCTGGTGTTGTCGCATGAGTGAATACTCGGCAGCGCTCATCGCCGGCGGACGCTCTCGCCGCATGGGGACGGACAAGGCGTTTTTGGACTGGGGTGGGCGGCCGCTGTGGGAACATCAGTTGGAGAAACTGAGGGCGCTGGAGTCATCGTGGCTGATGGTTTCGTGCCGGGAAGATCAGGCGATTCCCCCGCTGTCGAATGTTTTGCAGGTGGCTGATGCCTGGCCGGACAGCGGGCCGCTGGGGGGAGTGGCGAGTTGTCTGCGGGTCTGCGATTCACCGCTGCTGGTGGTGCTGGGGATTGATCTGCCGCTGCTGCCGGTGCCGTTTCTGAAACTCCTCATCAATGAATGCACGGATCGGTGCGGCGCGGTAATTTCGCTGGGAGGCGATTACTTTGAGCCGCTGGCGGCGGTGTATCCGCGGGCGATGCTGGCGCTGGCGGAGGAGCAAATCGCTGTGGGGCGGCTGGCGATGCAGGCGTTTATCCGGCGTGGTGTCGAACTCTCGCTGATGCGCTGTGTGAAGCTTGCGGCGGATGCGCGGTGGTTCACCAATGTGAATGCTCCAAGGGATCTCCCGGCGGCAGGTTGATCAGTTGAGGCCCGGCTCGCGGAGCCGGCGCGCCTTTTCAAAGGACGAGCAATGTTGCGCGGAGGGCTCAGAGTGGAGATTGATCCTGGCGGCGGCGCAGAGGGCGCACTCCTGAGCCGGAGTCACGGAGTCGAATACGAGGGTGACTTCCCAGCCAAGGTCTGTGCCACTGGGGCGGCAGTCCACGACGATGGCTTCGAGGTCCATGACGCGATGGTGCCGGGCAGAGGGCAGGTGGATGCCGAGAGCGAAGGAGGTGCCTGGCTCGCAGGAGCGACTGCTGCGGAGGATGGCTCCGTGTTTACTGATCTGTTGCAGTTCAAACCGGGGAAGCTGCTGCCGTGAGGAGACACCGGAGCAAGCCGTCCATGCGGCGGGGATCGGGGGAGGAGTCATCGGTGGGAATAGGAGGGGTATCTGGCCGATTAATGTTCATCACGCTACGAGCGGAGCCTGTGGTGTCAAACTTTCCGGCATTCTGGAAACTATTTTGGACCGGGATTTGACGCC
>JANOZA010000251.1:0-4156 GCA_031429155.1 Verrucomicrobiota bacterium
CGTCGTCGCCATCGCCGCCGGCAACAAAGACTTCTCCACTCTGGTGGCTGCCGTGACGGCAGCCGGCCTCGTGGACACGCTCAACGGCGATGGCCCGTTCACCATCTTCGCTCCGACGAATGAAGCCTTCGCCAAGCTGCCGAAGGGCACGGTCGAAGACCTCCTGAAGGCGGAGAACAAAAAGAAGCTCGCCGCCATTCTCACCTACCACGTCGTCTCCGGCAAAGTCATGGCCGCTGACGTGAAAGCCGGCAAGGTGAAGACCGTGCAGGGCGGTGAACTCGAAATCGCCACCGAAGGCGGCGTGACGGTCAATGGCGCCAAAGTCGTGAAGACAGACATCGTCGGCAAGAACGGCGTGATTCACATCATTGATACCGTTCTCCTCCCCGAATAATCGCGGCCCCGGCGCTTAACATGCGAGTGGCCCGGAGCACATGCTCCGGGCCACTTTCTGTTTTCAGGAGTGTCCGAAAACGGATTGAGATGCCACGGATTTTTGGACCAGTGTTGGATTTAGTTGTTTGTTGTTAGAGAGGCCTCGAACGAGGCGGGGGCAGTGTAGTTGAGCGACGAATGCCGCCGCTGCGTGTTGTAGTAGCCTTCGATGTAGCCGAAGAGTTCGGTGCGGGCGTCGCTCTCGTCGATAAAACAGCTGCCCTTCGCGCTGTCGAGGACGCGGACGTTATTGAAGATCACCGTCTTCGGCTCCGGTTTCGCAGCGGCTGCTGCGTCCGGTTTATCCTGTGTGGCAAGTGCGGCGGGGAGGAGTGTGGGCAGTGTGGATTTAGATTTCATGGCTCAGGGATGAATTCACTTCGTGGCGACGCAGGCTGTTATTTCGGCCAGAGGGCGAGTTCGGCTTTGTCCAGGGTGCCGGGCTTCGTGTTTTCGTCAAAGATCAGGATCTGCTCCTGGTCGTCAAAGCCCGGCCAGGCAGGGGCGCCCGGCACATCGGGGGCCTCGCCGGAAATGAATTTGACCCAGCGACCGTGCATTTCATCGGCGATCTTCCGATCAATGGCGTTCTTGGGGCCGAAGATTCGGCCATAGATCGGTTCATCTTGGAAGTTCCACATAAAAGGCAGCTCCGCGCCGTGGGCCACCCAGCCAGCCATTGGTCCCGACGCTGACGCGCGGTCGAAACGATAGACCCAGGTGTTGTTCGCGACTGTTCGTTGGTGGGCTTGTGCCACTCGCATGCACGTCAGCCAGTATTCCTCCGCGCTCAGAAATCGGATGCGCAGGGCGAGCGACGACAGCTTGGGATAGGCCGCTGCATACTTCTGATAAACGGGTTCCGCATCGGCCAGCTCCATGTGGGTCATTTCGCTTTGGGCGAGCGGTTTGGCTGCTGCTGCTGCATTCGTGAAAATAGCCATCTCATCCCGATTGGTTCCGATCAGCACTCGGATATTCTTCGCGCTGCCCTTCGCAATTGCAGCCAGGGGCGCTTCCGGCAGGAAGTCGCCGTCCACCACCGCACGATTGTAAGAAGGACGACCGAACCGTTTTCCGAGTTCAGTCTGCAGCGCGACGATGGCGTCGGGCGGCAGGGAGAGAATGTCCTGCGGTTTGCCGCCCTTGGCCGCGATGGATTCCGCCACGATGCGGGCGTTGGCCTGGGCAACCTTCAGAGTGTGGATCGCCTCTCCGCCACTTTGGATGATGGCTAATTGGAACAAGCCACGCGCACTGGGCGCCGCCAGCAGCGTGGTGACGTTCCTGCCCCCCGCCGACTCTCCACCCACAGTCACGCGGGTCGGGTCGCCGCCCACCGCCCGGATGTTGTCCCTCACCCAACTGAGCGACGCGACAATGTCCTTCAGTGCGTTGTTGGAACTGCCCCGATAGTCAGGCCCAAGAATCTCACCCAGCTCGAGAAACCCGAGGATGCCAACCCGATAGGAGACGCTGACGCAAACCACTCCCCGGCGTGCGAAGTTGGCCCCGTCAAACAGGGGTTCGGTTGCCGAGCCGAACTCATTGGCCCCGCCATGCACCCAGACAAATACCGGATGCGGTCCCGCTCCCGCCGGAGCCCAGATGTTGAGATACAGGCAGTCCTCGCTGCGCTTGGCTCCGAGGTATTCATCGGTGGATTTCGTGAGAGTCGTGTCCGGTTGGATGGCCGCCAGGCCATTGCTGATCGCGTCACGAAGCCCTTCCCATTGCGCGGCAGGTTGAGGCGGGCGGAAACGCAACGGTCCGACCGGCGGGGCCGCGAACGGCACGCCCCGCAACACCAACACCCCGTCCTGCACCACGCCCTTCAGCAACCCCTGCTGCACCCGCACAACACCCGGGCCATGGGCGCCCGTTTGCGCGGCAGTTGCGGTCTTGGCGGATTCTGCGGCAGCCAGGGAGCAGAAGACGAAGGCACACGCCAACGCGAGGATGGAGATTGGTTTCATGTCGGCGAAGATGCTGGTGTGGAAGCCGGCCTCACTTCGCGGCGGTGTAGATCGTCTTCCCCTCTTTGATCGTCTCGAGGACTTTGATCGCCTTGATTGCCGTCGGCTCGACGGTGAGCGGATTCTTATCGAGGATGACGAGGTCGGCGAGTTTGCCGGTTTCGAGCGAGCCTTTGGTCTTTTCCTCAAAGTGCTGATACGCGGGCCAGAGGGTCATGGCCTTGAGGGCGACGAGCGGGGTGAGGCGGTGCTGGGGGCCGAGGATGTGGCCGGTGCGCGTGGTGCGGTTCACGGCGGTGGCGAGCAGTTGCATGGAGTCTGGGAAGATCACCGGGGCGTCGGAATGGATGCTGAACTTCATCCCGTTCTCCATGAACCAGCCGGTGGGCGAAATGTTCTCGGCGCGTTCCGGGCCGACGACGGATTCGCGGTGCCAGTCGCCCCAGTTGAACGTGTGCAGCGGATACTCCGCCGGGAATAGCCCCAGTTCCTTGATGGCCGGCACTTGGTCCGGGCGAATGAAATGTCCGTGGATGATGGTCGTGCGGCGGTCCTCGCCGGGATGCGCGGCCTGCGCGGCGCGCACGGTTTTGATGAGCTGGTCCAGCGCTGCGTCGCCGCCGCAGTGGGCGAACACCTGCCAGTTGTTCTTATAGGCGAGCATGATCCACTTGTTCAGCTCCTCGTCTTTGAACGCGGGATAACCTTTGTAGTCGGGCTTCGCGCCGGCCGGCACTTTGACATACGGCTCGGTGAGCCAGGTGGTCTTGCCCTGCGGCGAACCGTCGAGCGTCAGCTTGATGCCGCCGAGACGAAAATGATTTTTGTAAGTGCGCGCCATCAGCGGTCCGTGCAGGAACGGCATCTCGCCCGTGGACGCGAGGTCGGGATAGGCGACGACATCCACCTTCAGTTTCCCCGCGTCGCCCAGCGCGGCAAAAGTGGTCACTTGCCCGGGCATGGTTTTGCCGTCCTGCACGGTGGTGAACCCGTTGGCGATGTAAATGTCCTGGCTCGCCTGGAGTTGGGCGGCGACTTCCTCCGGCGTGAACGGGGGAACCAGTTTGAAGAGGGCGTTCAGCCACGCATTTTCCTCGAACACGCCATCCGGCGTCTTGCCATCCGCCTCCCGACGGATGATGCCGCCGGAAGGATCCACGCTCTCCGCAGTGATGCCGGCCTTGGCCAGCGCCTTGCTATTAAGGGCGCCGAAATGGCCGGACTGATGCACGACGACGATGGGCAGTTCGGTCGAGACCGCGTCCAAATCGTGCCGCGTCGGGTGGCGATGCTCGGCGAGCTGGGAATCATCGTAGTTCATGCCGAACACGATGCCGTGTGTCTTCACCATTGGCGAAGTCGCCATGAAATCGCGCAAGGCCTGCTGCACCTCCGCGATGTTTTTCACCGGCCCGTCGGGCGGCGACAGCAAATTTGCCGAAACGGTCTGAACTCCAACTCCGCCAAAATGACTATGCCCGTCCACAAAGCCGGGAATGAGCGTCCTGTCGCCGAGGTCCACGATCTTCGTCGCGTCGCCTTTTGTTTTCAAAACATCGGCCTTCGCGCCGACGGCGAGAATCTTCCCGTCCTTCACCGCGAGAGCCTCGGCGGACGGCGCGGCGTCGTTGATTGTGATGATATGGCCGCCCGTGTAGATGGTCTCGGCGACCTCGCCGCCGGAGGGTTTGGCTTCGGTGGTTGTCGCCGGCTTTTGATCACAGCCGGTGAGGAGCAGCCCG